>JBAQQZ010000018.1:0-1738 GCA_049295615.1 Patescibacteria group bacterium | reverse complement strand
ATGCATGAAGTGGTGGATCAGCGGCGGTAAATAGAGTACGAGGATTACGATAACCGCGTTGGTTGAGTCGGGGCCTTTCTTTTTTGTTTTGTCCTGTATCTGGACTGGCAGGATAATGATCTCTATTTTTTTCTTGATCATTATTTTCAGATTCTTATTGCAATGCGGACAACGCATTGAGAACATGGCCTCGGAATTGAAAACCGCATCTTTGAAGATGATGTTGGTGCAATGAGGACAATTTCCTAAATTTGTTGTTTCCTCTGCTTCCATAGGTTCTATTCCAGAGTTTCTCTGAGGCCAGTCCGATCAGCTTGGTTCAAGTGGCTATAGATGAACCTTGGCTGGTGTATCGGATGTGGGCGGCAGAAATCCTCGATGTTGGTTTGGTTAATTTGTAATGGCTTGGAGTTCGGGTTCGACTACTTCCGAACGCTCAATCCTTTTTCAAGGCTCATCCATAGCCATCCACCTCCTCCCAGTCCACACGTGTCTTACGCCATCGATGAGTTTTATTCTCGCGCCGCCGATCGACATTTTTTCAACGAGCAACGATTTGATCTCCTCTAAGTTATCCCCAGATTTTTTATAGGGTCTCGTATTCTTATTAATTAAATCTTTTTCTTTATTCTTGTTCGTGGTTCCCACAGACCGAACTGACCGGTCTGTATGACCGATGTGAAAGTCCGCCTGACCGATCTCGTTTGAGTTCGGTCTCTCTGACCTATCTAATTTCAACAGGTAATACACATTGTGGTACCGGCGTCGGCTCTTGCGGATGATCTCCAGTTTGATGAGCTGGCGAATGCCGCGCTGGACGCTCGAGATGCTCGCGCCGATTTTGTCGGACATCGTCTTGTGCGACGGAAAACAAAAACCCTCCTGGTTGGCGTACTCAGCCAGGCAATTATAAATAGCGATGCCGATCGGCCCGATCGTCGCTCCATATTCGTCAAGGAGAACTTTACTGATCCAGTACCAGTCTCCCTTACGAAGATCCCGAATTGTGATTTTTTCATCCGGCATACGCAAAAAATAAAGGCGTGCAGGTCGATTAAAACCCCGACCGCGCCTTATCGCTCCTCTCAATGAGAGTGCAGTCCATTGAGGGGAGAGTAAGGTGCGGTCTACCATTCTTTGGATTTCGGTAGTGCGCGATCGATGTTGTCCATCGCTCTGCAAAAATCCCTTCGCGTATTCGGATTCTCAAGCTCTCGGATGGTGAAATTACTCAAGAGGCTTTCCCGTCTCCAAAGGAGTTCCGCCCTCGTCGGCGGCTTCCTCGTCATCCGTTTCCAGATCGTCCGGATAAGTCTCTTCATCAGAATTTTCGTTCTCATGTTTTTTGATGTGATCCATGTGATCCAATAGCATGAACGCCATGCGCTTAAAGCCGGCATGGACTTTCCAAACTTCCTGTCGGGAAGGCTCTCGGCCGAGTACGTCGGTGAGCGCAGTGCGAGTAAGCTCAACAAGAGCTTCCTCGTCTTTGTCTGGTTTGGACATGCGGTGGTTGGGTTCATAAGAGTGACCTCACACTGTTATTGACCTCACACATCTCCCTGATCGGAGGATCGCTCCGATCAGGGCAAGAAAACTTCCTCTACTTTGACTCCGAGAGCCAAAGCGATCCGCTGGGCTGTTTCGAGATTCGGACGCTTCCGTCCTGTCTCGTACCGGCTGATCGCAGTGTTGTGCTTAAAACCAAGAATGCGGGCTAGTTGGTATTGCGTTAGCC
>JBAQQZ010000017.1:0-2944 GCA_049295615.1 Patescibacteria group bacterium | reverse complement strand
GAACTCGTACCCTGGTTGCCCAAGTAACGCTTCCATCCTCGCCACACTGACCCTCCCCGTCTGCTGGATAGAGGCAATCAGCGCTTCCTCGGGCGTTTCGCAACACTCGATCTGGCGCGCGGCCCCTCCCGTTCGACGATGGAAGATATCCATCTTTTCGGCGGTTTGAGTTTCCTCATCCCACCGTTCCAGGGACAACAGCAACGGGAGGTCCGGGTCGCCCCGGAACGCCAGCCTGTTGGCTTTGGCGTGGATATGGCCGCACTTTGCCGAAAAGGCATCGTAGGTTGCATTCAACACCACACGGTAGATCGCCAGCAGAGTATCGTCGTCCGTGCTGGCCTGCGCTGCCACCAGCTTGCGGGCCGCATCGCGAATCTCGATCATGCCCTTGATCCGTTCAACCGCCCTGGCCGACAACCTGCCTTCAACCACCCGCAACTCGTGGCCTTCAGATACCGCCACCTTGCCATCCACCAGCTTGTAAGCACCCGGTTTGACAAAGTTCCCGGCGAGCACGCGGACTTCTGCGCAGCCCTCCGGGCGCTCCCTCGTTTGCTCTACCGCTCGATAGACCCCTTCAGGCAACAGAGCGACGCGCTCAAGCAACGCCGCGCCGATGTCACCCTCGAAGGTGCAGGCATTCGCCTTGCCATAGCCGTTCTCGGCCAGGGTCAGCTTGCCTACGATCCATTCCGGGCGTTCCGCAAACCACTTGCACACGCGGACGTTACGCCACTGCCACGCAGGAATTCCCGCGTCTCTGGCAATATGGCTGCTGGGTATTTCCACCGGCCACTCTGCCCAGGCGTCACCGTTGCCTGCCTCGCCCTCCTTCAGCTTCTGAAGAAAGACGATATCGGTAGTGACTTCCGTATTGGCGATCTTCTGGAATGCCTGAAGCGGAAGACGAATGGACCCGAGCAATCGCGCACGGTTCGCCAGATACTTCCTGGCGGCCGTATCGGATTTGTCCAGCGTTCCGGCACTCGTGATGAATGCAACGAGACCTCCCGGCCTGACCACTTCAAGCGCACGCGCAAAAAAGTAGTCGTGGATCAGAAAGTCCCGAAACGGAACATGGCGGGTCTCCGGTGTCTGGTAATTGCCGAACGGAACGTTCGAGATCACCAGATCGAAGAAGTCGGCCGGTAACCTGGCCACCTCGAACCCCTCATTCGCCACGCGAACCCCATGGCCTCCATACAGCGACGTGAGCAGTCGCGCAGAGAGTTGGTCGATCTCGACGGCCGTGACGGTCGACTTTTCTGCTACTTCCCGGGGCATGGCCCCGAGAAAGTAGCCATTTCCGGCCGACGGCTCCAGGATGCGACCACCGGTAAAACCCAGTCGGCGGACCGCCGCCCACATCGCCTCGATGATTTCCACCGACGTGTAGTGGGCGCTGTTGGTCGATGCGCGAGCACTTTCATACTCGGCCCCGGACAGCAATGTCTGGAGTCGTTCGACACGGATCTTGCGGTTACTGTCATCCTGATCCGGATTGAATGCCCAGGGAAGGCCGCCCCAACCGGTGTAGCGATTGAGAATGGTCCGCTCCTCGGTTGTCGGCCCCCTGCCCTCATCCTCCAGCTTTCGCAGAAGGACGATGGCGCTGCAGTTGGCCTCGAACTTGGTGACTTCTCCGGACAGGCCATCGAAGTCGGATGCATTCAACCCTGGCCAACAAGTCATGACGCTCGACTGTCTGGCCTCCTTCGACGGGAAGGCAATGATTTCACCTTTCCATTCCTGGCCGGCGAACCCATCAACAGCAATGGGATCATCCTCGGGCGCGAAGCCTGGCAGCCACATGACTGCTTCGGCAATTCTTTTGAGTCTCATGAGTGTCTCCAAAAGATAAAACCCCTGGAGACACGTCTCCCCTTGCGGGGATATGCGCCCGCAAGGGTTGGTTAAAGTCGTCACGGTGTTCCGTGACAACCAGCTGATTGCTGTTTATTTCAAGTCGCCAGCTGCGACCTTTCACCCCATCGGATTACCCAACAGGAAGAATTCGGCTTGCCGGGGCGTACTCATCGAGTGCGTCCGGGTAAGCCCCGTGCCGAGGCACGGGGGTTGGTCAGATGTTGTGAAAACAGCGAACCTCGACGACCCACTCGCGACGCTTGATGCGCCTCGGCAGGCCGGCACGGGTTTGCAGGTGCCCACAACAGTCATGCTCGCAACGACAGGCTGTCGTGAACACATCCTGAAGCGCATTGATGATGTCGCCCCTGGATACGCCACGCGGAGCGCGCACCGTGAAGATGCGCTCCCCGGCTTCGTCGTAACAAGCCTCCTGGTCACCGGGTGGGCGAACACGACACTTGAGCATCAGGAATTCCCCGATGAACTCATGCGCGTCTTCCCCTTTCCAGCCATCGTTGAACTGAAACGTGAGGCGGCGATAGCCATCAAACCGGTTTCCCATGGCTAGGCCTCCGCGTCCATGATCGCTTCGATTGCGGCGTGAAGTCGCTGTACCGGCTCGGGCGCCACATCGGTATCGTAGAAACCGCGCTTATAGACGTCGATGACCTTGTCTTCTCCCCAAAGGGAAGGGACCGTCATGACTTCGTCGTCATCACAGCCTTCGACGTCGTAATCGAGCACCACGAATTCGAGCTTCACGTTTGCGGTGACGCCGGTTACCAGACCCCCTTCGAGCCCGATCACGCAGCGCACCGGCGTGCACAGATTGATGCGCTCGCACAGGGCATCGATACCGGCGGTATCCAGTGATATCCGGACATCGCCATCCGTCGCAATGGCGTTAATCGCATCGCACCGACTGGACGGTTCGCCCTGGCCGTTGAGCTGGTAGTAGCGCAGTGCGGCCAGGAGGGTGGCATGTTCGGCAGAATCGACCGAGATTATGTTTTGTGACATTTTTCAGGCTCCAATAAAAATGGCGGAGCCATCGCCCCTTGCGGGAGTGAGT
>JBAQQZ010000016.1:0-1538 GCA_049295615.1 Patescibacteria group bacterium | reverse complement strand
GGTGTGCTCGCCGATGCAACCAAGCGGCATGTGGACGCAACCATGCAGGCCAAGCGTGGCGAGGGCATGATCTTTGTGAACTGCATGGAAAAGCTCACGATGAACGGGCCTCGCGAGACCTTGCAGGTGCGTATGGCCTCGGCACTGGATGCCGGCATTGATGGCATTACCCTGAGTGCCGGTTTGCATCTCGGTTCATTTGCGCTGATTGCCGATCACCCCCGGTTTCGCGATGCCAAGCTCGGCATCATCGTGTCGTCAGTGAGAGCACTGCAGTTGTTTCTGCGCAAGAACGCCAGGCTGAACCGGTTCCCTGATTACGTGATTGTGGAAGGCCCGCTGGCCGGCGGTCACCTGGGTTTTGGCATGGATTGGGCTCAGTACGATCTGGCCACCATCACGACCGAAATCGTGCAATATCTGAAAACTGAGCAGCTCGATATTCCCGTGGTTGCAGCGGGTGGCATCTTTACCGGCAGCGACGCGGTGTCCTTTCTGGAAAATGGTTCCGCCGCTGTCCAGGTCGCCACCCGCTTTACGGTGGCCAACGAGTGTGGTTTGCCGGACAAGGTCAAGCAGGAATATTTCAAGGCCAGCGAAGACGACATCGTTGTCAACAACATCTCACCAACCGGCTACCCGATGCGTATGCTCAAAAGCACGCCGGCCATTGGCTCGGGCATCCGTCCGGGGTGCGAGTCTTATGGCTACTTGCTTGACGGAAATGGCAACTGTGCCTATATCACCGCCTACAACCGTGAGGTGGCCTTGCACCCCGATGCCAAGACGATTTCGGTCATGGACAAGACCTGTTTGTGCACCCACATGCGCAATTACAACTGCTGGACGTGCGGTCACTACACCTACCGCCTGAAAGACACCACGCGCCTTTTAGCTGATGGCAGCTACCAGACCTTGAGTGCTGAGCACATTTTCAAGGACTACCAGTTCAGCACCGACAACAAGATCGCTTTGCCCGCCTGATAGCGGGACCTGCATTTGGATTTGGGTCCTTGACGATGCTGTGAGCAGCATTTTTATGAGGATTCTCAATGCTGTGCGGCCTGAGTTTGAGATACTTGAACCGTCTCTCAACCCCGGGAATTGGACTCCCCGGGAATTCATCCCCCTCCGGCCCTCGGGCTTGAGGGGGTTTTTTCTTTTATCGACTTGTTGCGGTCGCAGTGGATTTCAAAACCGGCATGAGTGGAGCGACCAATATCGACAAGGCCAGCACCAGACGGTCTGCATACAAAGAGCATCAGAAATTTGAGCGCGCGGAAAAAATGGATACAGTCCATTTCTTGACGAAGGAAAAAAATGAAGATGCTCTTGCGGTTTCTGATCTTGCTGGGTTTCCTGCTAATGCACCTGAATGGCCATGCCCAGGGCTCAATGCTTCGGGTGACCTGCGACGGCGCTGATGTCGGTGCCGAGGTGTCGGTCAATGGCGTATTCAAAGGCGAATGCCCCTTGGACATGTCGGTTGGGGCCGGAACCTTCAAGTTGCGACTGGTGAAGAAGGTGGAGAACACCCG
>JBAQQZ010000015.1:0-49315 GCA_049295615.1 Patescibacteria group bacterium | reverse complement strand
ACGGAGTGATCCGTTGCCCCGCCATTTCTCGGCGGGGCTTTTTATGAATTAAAATGCCGCCTCACATCATTGCGAGGCGGCGCGGAGGGGTCAGAGCTTAAGACGATAGACATTCGTCTCGTATCGCTCGAACCCGAGGTTCGTGTAGAGGTGGTTCGCGGCTTCGCGTTTGGGGCTCGAAGTGAGCGACAGGAGTTCGTACTCGTTCCGGCGAGCATGGCCGATGAGCTGTTCGATGAGCCCACGCCCAATTCCTTTGCCGCGGAATTCCGGATGCACGACGACGTCTTCGATCCGTCCTTCGGACTTCCACGGGCGGTGCAGGTCGTGCAGAAATGCGATCCCGACAGGACGTTCTCCATCCCATGCGGTGCAGGTCATGGCGACGCAATTGATCGAGTGCTCAACCCTGAAAGCGTTGAACTTGCGGTCCGTGAGATAAGGAATGAGCGTCAGGATTGCTTCCTGCAGCGTCACGCTGTCGACGATCTGCCCCCGACGGTCGAGCCTATAACGAATGTCCAGGGAACCTCCTAGCAGAAGCTTGGAGAAGTCCTACTGAGTTGTCAATGTGACTGTTTTCCGCTAGCATTCCTACAGAAATATGGCGCAAAAATCGACGGTTTCGACTGATCCGACCCTGATCAAGCAGTTCCTGACGCGTGCCGTCGAGAACGTGTATCCGACTCCTGCCAAACTTGGCGAGTTGTTGGCATCCGGCAAGCGCATTACGGCCTACCAAGGCATTGATCCGACGGGTCCGTCGATCCATCTTGGTCACGCCATTGGCGCGCGTAAGTTGGCTGTGCTCCAAAAGTTGGGCCATCGCGTGATTTTGTTGATCGGCGATTTCACTGCCATGATCGGTGATCCGACGGACAAGATGGCGGTGCGCAAACAGCTCACGCGCGAGGACGTGCTCGCAAACTGCAAGAACTACAAAAAACAACTTTCAAATATCCTTGACTTCGGCGGATCGAATCCCGTCGAATTGAAATTCAACAGCGAATGGCTCGCCAAGATGTCGTTCCAAGACGTGGTCGAGCTCGCGGCGCATTTCACCGTCCAACAGATGGTCGAACGCGACATGTTCCATCGCCGTATTGAAGAGGGAAAGCCGGTCCATCTCCACGAGTTTCTGTACCCGTTGATGCAAGGCTACGACTCCGTTGCGATGGATGTTGATTTGGAAATCGGCGGAAACGACCAGACGTTCAACATGCTTGCTGGCCGCACGTTGATGCGTGAGATCAAGAACAAAGAGAAGTCCGTGCTCACGACAAAACTCCTCGTCGATGCGACCGGCAAGAAGATGGGCAAGACCGAAGGCAATATGATCACACTGGCGGATGCGCCGGAAGACATGTTCGGCAAAGTCATGAGTTGGACGGATGGGATGATCTTGCCAGGGTTTGAACTATGTACGGATGTTTCGGAGGATGAAATTGCGGATATCGGAAAAGGCATCAAAAAAGGCGAGAATCCGGTCGAATTTAAGCGGCGCTTGGCTAAAGAAATCGTATCAGGGTTCATTTCTGCGAAAGCGGCGGACGAAGCCGAAGCGCATTTTTCGACGATCCACCAAAAAGGCGAAGTGCCGGACGATGTGCCTGAAGTGAAAATTTCGGGAAAGATGCCGCTCATTGATGCGCTGATTGCGTCGGAGCTTGTTTCATCAAAAAGTGACGCACGTCGGCAGATCGAACAAGGCGGCGTAAAAGTCGATGGCGAGATCGTCAAAGATTTTACGGCCGAAGTCGCTCCGGGTGCATTGATCCAAAAAGGGAAACGTCATTTCGTGAAACTCGTGAAAGGCTAGCTATGCCGAATTACACCTGGGACGCGATTGTTGCCTACGTCGCGCGGCGCATCGCGGAAGATACGGACAGCGACGTAACCGCGAAAGACCTTGTCGCGCCGCCGAAGCCGGAGTTGGGTGACATGGCGTTCGGCTGTTTTGCGTTGGCCAAGAAGCTCGGCAAGAATCCCGCGGAGATCGCCAAAGAGCTTGCGCCGAAATTGGGCAAGAACGACCACACCATCGAAAGCGCCACGGCGGCCGGGCCGTATGTCAACATTTTTTTGAAGTCCGGCGATTTCATCAACCGCATCGTGCAAGAAGTGGAGAACCAGAAGGCGGAATTCGGCGCATCGGAAGATGGAAACAATAAAGAAATCCTGGTCGAGTACGCGCAGCCGAACACGCACAAGGAAATCCACGTGGGTCACTTACGCAACCTCGTACTCGGGGCATCTCTTGCCAAGATTTTGCAGAAAAACGGCTGGAAGGTGACCACTGCGAGCTATCACGGCGACGTTGGCGCGCACGTCTCGAAGTGCTTGTGGCTCTTTGTCCGTGAGTTGGCGTCTGCCGTGCCGCAGCCCAAGCCAAAACGCGCCAAGAAAGGGCAAGAACCGACGCCGCCACTATCTGCGGAAGTGTGGACTGACCATGTCATCCGCAATTTGGATGAAGAGATGGCGGAACGTATCCTCGCGGCTGTCGCCAAGAAAGACCGCACGGGCGAACATTTGGGGAGCTTGTATGCCGAATCAACCAAGTTGCTCGAAGAAAATCCTGCCTGGAAAGACGAAGTCTCGTTCGTGCAGCAACAACTCGAAGCGCGCGCCAAAGGCTGGATGAAAATCTGGCAAGAAACGCGCCGCTGGTCGGTCGCGGAAATGGACACGATCTTTCAGGAGCTCGGCGTCTCGATTGACCGCCACTATTTTGAGAGTGAAGTTGTCGACGACGGCCAAAAGATCGTCGATGAACTCTTGAAGAAAAATATCGCCGTCAAAAGTCAGGGCGCGATCGTCGTGCCGATGGAAGATTTGAAGCTCGGCGTGTTCCTTATCCGCAAATCCGATGGCACCTCGCTCTATGCCACCAAAGATTTGGCGCTCGCGAAACTGAAATTGCGCGAATATCCAAAAACGGCACGCAGTTTGATCATCGTCGACAACCGCCAAGAGCTGTATTTCAAGCAGCTCTTCGAGACACTGAAGCGCATGGGCATCAAAGTGCCGTTTGAGTTCGTCGGATACGAATTTTTGACCCTCAAGAGCGGCGCCATGTCGAGCCGCGAAGGGAACATCGTGACGTACGAATCATTCCGCGACGAAGTCGTGAACTATGCGACCGGCGAAACGTCGGGACGCCACGAAGAGTGGAACGACGGCCGCATCCACCACACGGCCTGGGCGCTCGCCATGGGTGGCGTGAAGTTTGGCATGCTGAAACAGGACAGCGATAAGATCATCACGTTTGATCTGGAGAAAGCCTTGTCGTTCGATGGTGACACGGGGCCATATGTCCAGTATGCCGCAACTCGCCTCGGTGCGATCTTGAAGAAGGCCGGATGGAAAGCGGAAAAAGGCGTTGGCGCAGGTGACTTGACGTTGCTTTCAGATCCGCATGAAAAGCGCTTGGCACTGCAAATCGCGGCATTCCCAGCCGCGTGCCGAACGGCGGCGCTCGAGCTCCGTCCGATGGTCATCGCGCAGTGGTGCCTCCACATGGCGCATCGCGTGACCGAGTTCTATCATGAGGTGAACGTCCTCGAATCCGAGTTCGGCGTCAAACAGGCGCGCTTGCAGCTCGTGGCGGCCGCTCAAACCGTGTTGATCCTCGGCCTCGACTTGCTCGGCATCCCGTTGCCGGACGAAATGTAACCACTCCCGTGCCTTTGCTCCCTTTTGACCTGGTCCTGACTGTCGGCGCGTCGGCGGCGGTGTTTGTGCTCGGCTTGATGGTCTGGGCGCGCAACAAATGGGCGATGGGAAATTTGTTGTATGGACTGATGGCGATCTCGCTCGCGCTCTGGACGTCCGCCGGCTGGTTCCTCCATCTCGAAATGACGGCCTTGCCGTTCCAAGTGTTCCTCTGGAATTTGGTGTTTTACCTCTGCGTGGCTTGCGCCCCGGCGTTTGCGGCGCATGCGGGTTCCGTGATCGCCCGTCGTCCACGCTTGTCGCAAGTCACGGCACTCTACGTATTCGGGTTTTTGGTATTCATCTTGATTGCGCTCGGGCTGACGTTGAACCTGCTCCTGCCGTCGCTTGTCGACACGACGTCCTTGTTTTCGGTGATCGGCGTCGGCGGGCTTGTGCTCTACGCCTTGGCGATCGTCGTCATCGCCCTCGAACTCTATCCCACGATGTACGCACGGAAAGCAGATGTCCTCGAGCGGCGTCGCGCGGCCTATGGCGTGATGATCTTAGTCCCGTTCCTGCTTGCTGGTGCGCTCCAGTTCATCGTTGGTCCCATCCCAACGGGATTCTTGATGCCGTTTTTGGCCTTTTGGTTTTTGGTGTTTTCGCTTTTGGCGTTCATCCGTGCCAGTTTGCTGGATGTCGAGTTCCGTCCGCTCGAAGCGTTTCTGTTGTTCCTTTGTGCCTTCGCAGCCGTGATCCTCTTGCGTTCGCGTGACCTGCCGGAAGCCATCGTGGCACTCGTCGGCTCCGTCGCCGTCGGCATCTTCGGCTTTGTCGCCGTCCGCGTCGTCCGTTCTGAACGGCAAAAACGCTTGGTGCTTGAAGAGACGAACCGCCAACTCAAGCTGGTTGAAGAAGCGAAAAGTGATTTTATCGACATGGTCGCACACCAGCTGCGTGGGCCGCTTGGCGGCATTCGCGCGTCCGCCTCGATGCTCAAGGCCGGAGACTATGGCGAACTCCCGCCAAAAGCCAAAACTGCCGCGACTCTCATTGGTGACTCCGCGACGCGACTCCTCTCATTGTCCGACAGTTTTTTGAATGCTTCGCGTCTCGAAGTCGGGACATACGAAAGCGTCCCGGTGCCAACTGATGTGCACCACGAGCTCCGGTCCATCAGTGATGAGATGGCGAGCGAGGCTAGTGCGAAGCATCTCCGCCTCGCCACGCATGTCGCGCCAGACGTGCCAAAGAATATCTCCATCGACGTCGAGGCGTTGCGCCACGTCGTGTTCAACCTGCTTGATAACGCCATCAAATACACGGATGCGGGGACGGTTGAGTTGCGCTGTTCGATCGATGCGCAAAAACTCTTAATCGACGTGACGGACAGCGGAGTCGGCATGGCACATGAGGAGTTGGGGCAATTGTTCCGCAAGTTCCATCGGGGCAAAGACGGCCGGGCACGCAGCAAGGATGGGACGGGGTTGGGGCTGTTCATCGTGAAACAGTTGGTCGAGGCGGCGGGCGGCTCGATTTCTGCCGAGAGTCCAGGCCAAGGCCAAGGATCACGCTTTCGTGTCTGGTTGCCGTTTTCCGCCGTGTAAGGCCGTTGGATTGACGCGTTCCCCGACGCGCGGTACGCTCGACGCGATATGTTTTCTACCCCCAAACGCAACGATTCGCCCTACATGCCGGGCCCGGACACCTCTTCCTCATCTATGCCAGACGCAAATTCCACCATCATCGCCCGCGGCGTTAAGGTCGAAGGCGAATTCACGAGCCAAGGGAACGTCGTGATCGACGGCGAAGTCCATGGGCACGTCAAAACCACTGGCCTGCTGACCGTCGGGAGTGAAGCCAAGCTCAAAGCCGACGTGACCGCTGAGGCGGCCGTCGTCGCCGGGTCCGTGGAAGGCAACCTGACCGTCAAGAACCGGCTGGAACTCAAGTCTTCCGCCAAGATCACGGGCGACATCGCCTGTGAGACCGCGGTCATTGAAGCTGGTGCCATCGTCAACGGGAAAGTGGCGATCGGTGCGACGCCAAAAGACATGGCCGCCAAGTCGTCCGCACCGGTTAAGGCTGCCACGGCAGGGGCCGCGGCGTAACGCAACGATATGCGCGAGGGGTCGTACGCGTTCATCTATGATGACATCGTGAACGACCGGAAGTACGAGCGTGAGCTGGCGGCGATTGAGTTGCGGTTGACGTCCCTCGACATCCAGGGACGTGTCGCGCGCCTGTCCCTTTTCCGTAGCGCCAAAGACCTTGTCGAAAGCATGGTCGGCCATGGCGTCACGACGCTTGTCATTTTTGGCAATGACCGTTCGCTCGACAAGATGATGTGGTTCTTGCCCGACATGAACGTGACGGTCGGCTACGTCCCGATCGCCGGGCCGTCGGACGTCGCGAGCTTGCTCGGCATCCCCATCGGCGTCGCGGCCTGCGACGTGTTGTCGGCGCGGCTCGTCGAGACCGTCGATATGGGCCGCATCGATGACCGCTATTTCTTGACCGAAATTTCGATCACCGGCAGCACCGCTGCGGTCGACATCGAAGGACGGTACCGCGTCTCATCGCTTCACCGCGGCACGATCAGCATCCGCAACCTTGGCCGCGTCCACGCCGAAGGCCAGCCGCAATCCGACGCCAAAGATGGGATGTTGGAAGTCGTCATTGCATCAGGACCGGAGGCCGTGTCACGTAAGCGGCATGCCGTGGAACCGGCGGAAACGCGCATCTTGATCCGCTCGGGCGAGATTATTTCAGCTGATCCCGTCGATGTCCGCGTCGACGACCATGTATTGAATGGGTTTCATTTTTCGCTCGGCGTCGCGCCGAGCAAGCTCAAATTTATTACCGGCAGATCCCGAAAATTGGCGCCGCTCGAAGTCTCCTTGCAAAAGAACGTGAATCGATATACGCTCCCGGCTGCAACGTTGTCAGTCCGATAGCGCTGCATTTACCTCACGTACGTCAGTTTCTGACTGCGAGTTCGACGAGCAAAGCGCAGCACGCGACCATAGTGCAGGTCCCGCCGCGGGACCGTAGCGAAGAGTCGCAAGTGCGAGCAGGCTCAGGTGGCGGAATGGTATACGCACCAGCTTGAGGTGCTGGCGGGAGCAATCCCGTGGAGGTTCGAGTCCTCTCCTGAGCACCATACAAAAAACTCCCGATCGGGAGTTTTTTGTATGGTGGACCGTGTCGGAGTCGAACCGACGACCTCCGCCTTGCAAAGGCGGCGCTCTACCAACTAAGCTAACGGCCCGTCCTCGTTTTTCGACGCCGCAATCATAGCGTTTGTCAGTATTCTGGTCAACGGCGGCGGTTGACAGGTTTCCGCTTGTCAATTAGCGTCGCTCTGTCAGAAGGAGGGAAAGATGCTCATTCCACGTACGTTTTTCGAAGAGTTCTACGCCGCGGTCCAGTCCGGCGCCGTCTATGCCTTTGGGCCGCAGATGCCGCTGTCAAAGAAGGGGATTGTGCTCATCAGGCCGGGAACCTCGCTCCGCTTGGGAAGCGATGTCGCTTTCACCACGGGCGATGCGTCCCGCTTGAACGTCTCGCTGGTTGGCTATACCAGCAAGAAACCCTTTCCGACCGGTTCCGCAGCCACCTTGAGCCCCGAAGAAATCGGCCTGCGCCGCGAAGAGACGTTTTACAGCATCACCCTCATCCGCCTCCGGCTTGAGCTGGTCCAACTCTTCCTCACGCCTGCGGTCGATGTCGCGGCTTCAAAGAACTGGTCGCTTGAGCTCCAATTCGTCGAGCTCGGCAAGACCGTCAGCCTCACGCCCTCCAGCCTCGCGCTGTGAGGGCGGTTTTCTTTTAGGCGGCTTTCTCTTCTTCGTCTTCTGCGAGATGGAGGTCGTAGCGGAACTGCTCTTCCGTCGAGAGCTTTGGCGGACGTCGGTTCTTGATCAGGTATTCAAGCCGCGTGAAGAAGTCCCGCCCTTCTTTGGCGGCGATCTTTTCGTTGCCATATTGCAGGCGGAACAGGTTGGTGAGGTATTTGATTTCCTTGCCGGCGCCTGCGATCGAACCGACTTTTTCACGTGCCGCCAAGTAGTTCTTCGTCGAGTCGTAGATGCGCATCAGCTCGATCACGGCTTCCTCATCCAGCGCCCAATCGTCATGCTCTTCGGTCAGTTCCATGGCGACGGAGCGATAGGCATCGATCGGGCCGGATTTTTTTGCGGGCTCTCCTTTTTCATTCCTCGCGTCATAGGTGCGCGAAAGCCCACCACTCAAGCCGTTATCCAGGCCAGAAAATTGGCCGGTTGAATCTTCGTAAAAGATATTTTTTGGGTGGCGGTCAACGGTTTTCCCAAGATAGTCGAGGCAGGCCAAGCGCATGAGGGATTTTGCGCCCTTATGTTTCGGCCCCTGCTCTTTGAGCTCTTTGAAAAGCTTGACGCTCATTTCTTTGCCGCGTGCGGCTTCCTGTGCGGATGCGACGTCGACATTTTTTGTGACCTCCTGGACTTTGCGGTTCAGTTTTTTGTCTTCTGCAGTACTGACGTCTTTCGTGAGGCTCTCCGCATGGAGGGTCGTGAGCGGCACGACGCCAAACTTCACCAGCTCGTTGATGCGGCTCATGGTGTACTCGCGGATCACGGAATCTCCCGCATCAATGCCCACGCGCGGCCCAAATTCGTCATGCTTGAGCGGTACTTCTTCAGGCGTGATGCCATAGTAGTCGGCGATTTGTTTGCGGATCCTCTCGCCACCTTCCAGCCGGCTCTTAAAGTGGTCGACAATTGCGTTGTCCTCAATTTGGGCTCGGACGTCTTCTGGAGTGGACTTAAGCATATCGCCCTGTCCAATTTCCTTGTACGACGCATAGACCGTCTGTTTCTCCCCGATGCTTCCGTTGTCGCCAAGCTCGTGCTGGACGCTCATCAGTTGTTTCGTCGTTGGATCGTACTTGAATGTCGCTTCGCCCGATTGTGGTTTGACGAACGCCACGACCTCCGGGTTGCCTTCCAGCCGGAAGGTCCGTTTTGAAATGGAGTTGATGCCGGTTTCCCCAAGGCGTTCGCGCTTCACCTCATCCCCATTGACCATGGTGTCGACCGCGTCCAGGCTCTGTTTTGATTCTTCAAAATCTTCCAACGGTAAGATGCTCGTAAACAGCTCGTTATCAAGCGCGTAGGCGGCATCGACCAGCTTTTCGACCCGTTCACGCCGCTCCCGTTCTTCTGGCGACTTCGGGGCTTCGGTGGTCCGTGTGATGACTTCGGGGTTTTCACGCCGGCGTTGTGCTTCTTTTGCACTTTTTTCCGCCATGCCCAACATGCCTTCGAACGCTGCTCGTTTCTTTTTGGGTTCGCCGGACGCCTTGGGAGCGCCTGATATTTCAGGTCCGTTCATCATACGGTTGGAGTCTTATCGGTTGAGCGGAAACGGGTGTAGCCATTGGCGGTCCGAAGCAACGCGTCCAAAAAACGGCTTCCGTCTTTCGGCAAGAGCAACGTCTGGTGCAGAGCATCTGGCACGCCAAAGGTTTCGAGGCGCTCGCGCAGTTCTTCTGGCAATCGCGACACGTTTGCGCTTCCATCCTGATTCAAATCAATCAAGATCGCCTTCCCGGTCTCATTGCCGTCCGCATCCATCGGGAAATAATAGATTTTGTCGGTCATATCCATAGCTTGCGGGGAGGTTACCACGGCCTTAGTGCCAAGAAAAGCCGCGAAAAACGACCGAATGGCGACAGCAATTCGTGCAAGAAGCATCTCCATAGGTGGCTATTTTGCCGGGGTGAGCGGCAGTTTGCCCGAGAGGACGGCCAGGATGTTTTGCGCGGCTACGGTGCCCATGGCTTCGCGCGCTTCGATGGTCGCGCTGCCGATGTGCGGCGTGAGGATCGCGTTGGGGAATTTTTTGAGTTCCAAGTTGTCGCGGATGTCGCAATCAATCGCCGGTTCGCACTCAAACACGTCGAGCCCGACGCCGGCGATGCGCTTGGTCTTAAGTGCACGCAACAGTGCTTTTTCGTCGACGACTGGCCCACGCGAGGTGTTTACGAGGAACGCCGTCTTTTTCATCAGGCTGAATTCGTCCGTCGAGATCAAATGCTTGGTCGAAGGCAAAAGCGGTACATGCAGCGAAATGAAGTCCGAGGTTTCGAGCAGCTTTTCCATTGAAAGCTGTTTCGCGTTGAATGCCTTTTCGAGGTCGGCGTTGCGGTGCATGTCGCTGTATACGAGCTTCATGCCAAAGCCGTTCACGGCACGTTGTGCGACGGCTGCGCCGATACGCCCTGCGCCGATAATGCCGAGCGTCTTGCCGGCCAAGTCCGTCCCGAGCATGAGCGTCGGGTCCCAGCCTTTGTATTTTTCGGCTTTCGCATACTGGTCGGCTTCGGGGATGTGCCGTGCGAGCGCGAGCATCAGTGCAAAGGCATGTTCGGCCACGGCCTCGTTCACCTTGTCATGCGGCGTGTTGGTCACGACCACGTTGTGTTGCTTGGCTGCCGGCAAATCGACGTTATCAAACCCCACGGCGTAATTCGCCACGATCTTGAGTTGCGGTCCGACGGCCGTGAAGAATTCTTCGTCGATTTTTTCGGTCAAAAGCGGCAATACGGCATCCATGCCTTTTGACTTGGCGAGCAGCTCCTTGCGCGAGATGCCGGTGACTTTGGGGTAGACCGTGACCGTATGTTTGGATTTTTTGAGGAGCTCGAGCCCCTGTTCCGAAAATCCCTTCGGGTTGAACGTGACAAAAATGGAAGCCATAGGCTCCCATCGTACGCCTCGGTCGAGGCCGCCGCAAAGGCTCATCAAAACACGGCCTGCGCCTCGCGCGGCTTCTTTCCCATTTTCCGTTCTTTCGCGAGTGCCTTGGTAGCCGCCCATTTGATCGGGATGAGCAACGCGTTGACGGCCGTCAGGATGATCAGGAGTTTTGGCACGACGTTCTGCCCATGGAAGAACTGGTCGCCGATGTACAGCGCCAGCGTGTTGTTCATGTAGACCATGCAGAGCGCGATCGTCACGCGTTCGGACGGCTTGCGCCAGGCAGCGATGGCATAGGCAAGCCACGCCGCTCCTCCCATGAAGATGAGCATCACGATAATGATCCCAAGCTCGTTCCAACCCAACGTGATGGTCGCGCCCTTGACCGAATCCGCCGTGATGCCGGCGACCAGCAATCCAAACAGCACGAGCGAGATTTCGCGCCACCACAGGTCATATTTTTGGATTGTTTTCTTGGCCTTGGCCTTGATGAGCATTGCCACCAAAAACGGCACGACGATCGTCAGGAATAGCGACTCAAAGAGGCTCACGACCGGGATCGCGATTTGTTGGCGCAGCAATAGCCAGAACACGAACGGCACGGTCAGCGGTGCCAAGAGTGAGGTCGTGGCCGAAATCAGCATGGCGAGCGACGTCTTGCCGCCAAACAGGTCGGCGATGAGGGCGATTGTAAGCCCTGTCGGCACGACGCCCACGATCAAAAAGGCGAGCGCCCAATCCGGCGCAAAATAGTGGAGCGGGATCCACATCAGGAGCGGGATCACGAACAGCTTGACGATGTTGGCGGACGACAGCATCTTCCAATCTTTTGCGTAGCTCCACAGCTCATTCAGCTCGAGCCGCAAGCTTGAGGTGAAGAAAATGGCCATCAGCATCGGCGTCGAGAACGCGGCGAGCGGCAAGAAGAAGCTCGGGAACAAGATCCCCAAGACCAGCGCCAAAAGCACGATCAAAATCTGGTTGTTGGCGATAAGATGGCGCAAACGGTCAAACATAGGTTACGGAAGTTCGCGCACGTGTACACGCATGAGTTCTTGCGCGCCGGGGAATTTTTTAAGGATCCCGGCTTTCGCGCCCATGTGTGACACGACGCCAAAGGCATTCAGGCTCGCGACTTTCAGCGCATGTACGATGTCGCCATCCAGCATCATCGAAGCCGTGAAGGCGCTGCCAAAAGCATCGCCGGCACCCGTCGTGTTCAGGACTTTTCCTTTGACGGCCGGCGCGTACCACGAAACGCCGCGTGCATATGCGTATGCGCCGTCTTTGCCGTCCGTCACGACGAGCGCCAAGCGTGGCAGCGAACCGAGCTTGGAGAAAATTTTGTCGAGATGGTTGGGCGAGACGTCGGCGAGCGCCGCCGCTTCTTCGCGGTTCATAATCAAGATGCCGGTCTGCATCAGATAGGGGAATAACTGTTTCAATCCCATTTCGATTTCGCCGTTCCCTGGGTTCCAGGCAATGTGGCGCTGGCTCGCCTTGGCTTCGGCGAACAGGGTCTTGAGGAGCGGTTTGTTCCCGGCGACGCTCGTCAGGTAGGTCCAGCCACTTGAGACGGACTTCCATGGGATTGCTTTAGTGTCGATATGGCTCGAAGCACCGCGTGCCACCAGGATCGCGCGGTTGCCGCTCCCGGCGACCAGGATGAACGAATAGGCTGTCCGCTGTTTCGGGTCGACCTGGAGGAATTTTGTCTGTACTCCGTCGTCGTTCAACGCGAGGCGGACGGCTTCGCCGCCTTCGTCACGGCCGACGCGTGCGACGCACGCTGTCGCAAACCCAAAACGGGCAAAGGTGACTGCGGCATTGGTCGCGCCGCCGCCGGTTTCGAACATGAGTTCATCGATAGGGATCTTGGCACCCAGCGGCAAACAGGCTTCCCAGCCATCAGGTGCGGCGCTGGAGCGCAGTTTCTCGAAATGCGTGCTTTTGACGAACACGTCGCGCGTCGCGGCGCCGATTGTCAGCATGTCGTACGCGTTTTTGCCCCGGCTGGCTTGTTTCATCAGGCTATTCTACCATGCTCTCACACTATGCGCCGACTCTTCCTGGCCCTGTTCGTCTGCGGGATCCTGGCCGTTCCGCTTGCCCGCCCGCTCTATGCCCAAAGCCTATCTGGCAGCGCAGCTGGGGACCCGAATTACGTCGCACCAACAGCAGACGATTCCGGTGATAGCCAAGACACGTACCAAGGCGAGGAGCAGATTGATGACTTTTCGGTCAACGCAACACTCGCGCCAGACCGGACAGTGACTTTTGACGAGCAGATCAAATACGATTTTGGTGACCAAGAGAAACACGGGATCTACCGCTATATCCCCGTGTCGTATGACCGCAACGGTGCGACCTACAAGCTGCGGCTCAATGTCACCAACGTTGAGCGTGATGGCAATAGCGAGCAATACGACCAGTCGACGTCCGACGGCAACCTGAATCTCAAGATCGGCAATCCGGATGTCGGCGACCTGACCGGTCCCCATGCCTACGAGATCGTGTACAACACCAACCGCGCGATCAACTTTTTCCCCGACCATGATGAGCTCTACTGGAACGTGACCGGCAACGGCTGGGAAGTCCCCATCGACCAATCGTCATTCAACCTGACCTTGCCAACAGGCATCGACATGGGCGCTGTCTCATCCACCTGCTTCACCGGTGCGTATGGGTCGACGGAGAAGGCCTGCACGATCACGGCACAAGGCAACGTCCTGACGTTCAAGACGACGCGCGCCTTGGATGCAGAAGAAGGTTTCACGATCGTCGTCGGCCTGCCCAAGGGCGTCATCACCCCACCGACAACCCAAGACGAGATCAACATGTTCCTCTCGGATAACGGGGCGTTGGGATTCCCGCTTGGGGCATTCCTACTGATGTTCGCCTGGTGGTGGTTCAAGGGCCGCGATCCCAAAAAGGGCACCATCATCCCGGAATACGAAGCCCCGCAAAAGCTGGCACCGGCCGTGATTGGCGCTGCCATGACGACAGGGAGCATCCCCGGACGTGCGACGACCGCCACCATCATCGACCTGGCACGCCGTGGGTATCTAAAGATCAAGTTCGGTGAAAAGAAAGGCCTACTTTCCACCTCGCAAACATTTACCTTCGTGAAGCAGGCAGGCGGCAAAGGGGCGCTCACGGATTTCGAGAACGATCTTTATAGCGGGATGTTTGAAATCGGCGACGAACAAACCATCGAAGGTTTGAAGGACGACCAGTTCTATGAGGATGTCGCAAAGTTCCGCAAGCATGTCCAAGCGGTCATCGACGGAATGGGCCTGTTCGACAAGAACCCTGGCCGAGTCCGTGCGATCTATATCTTCATGGGTGGCGCGGCCGGTTGGATCCTGGCCTACGCCATCGGCTCGAACGCGCTCGGCATCACGTGCGCGATCGCGACCGGCATCATCATCGCCGGGTTCGGATACCTCATGCCGCGCCGCACGCCAGCTGGCGCAAAGCTCCTCACCGACATCGATGGCTTCAAGTGGTTCCTCTCGGTCACCGAGAAAGACCGGCTGGCGTTCAGTGACGCCCCCAAACGGACGCCCGAACAGTTCATGGATCTCTTGCCCTATGCCATCGTGTTCGAGGTCGAGAAAAAATGGGCCGAGCAATTTGCTTCGCTGAATATCCCGCCACCGTCTTGGGCTGAAGGATCGACGACGACGGGCTGGAACACGGCGCTGTTCGTCTCCAACTTAGGTGCGCTCCACAGCGCCGCGTCCTCGAGCGCCTATGCGTCACCGTCGTCCTCTGGTGGCGGCGGGTCCGGCTTTAGCGGTGGTGGTTCTGGCGGCGGTGGTGGAGGCGGAGGCGGAGGAAGCTGGTAATCGAAATAAAAAAGCGGCCCGTCGTGGGAGGAGGATCCCACGAGGGCCGTTTTGAGTTGCCGTCAGGTTGACGGCGTTTTGGTCGTCTTGCGTTGTTCGCTGCGTTTCTTCCCCATGTACGTCGAGTAGCTCGTCATGAGGTACTTGGCGACGCCGACGTCGCGCTTGCGGACCTGCTCCATGAATTTGCTCCGCAGCTTGTCATCGGACAGTTTCAGCCAGGGGCCGTCCTCCGGGAATTCTCCCGGGTTGAGTCGGGGGAGGAGTGCCCGGATGGCCTCACGAAGCCGCTTTTCGTCCTCGACCCATTCATGGTCCACAAGAAGCCTTCCGCAGTCCTTTACGACATCCTCATCCCAGTTGTCGGAGGCCTTGAGCTCGAAGCCCCAGGTCTCGTGCAGCTTGATGAGGACGTTGATCGCCGTGACCGACCGGCTGACGCTCCCCCCGGCGGGCGGCGGGCGCATGCTGTCGGCAGCCTTCTTGCGCGCTTCTTCGAATCCCGACACGATCGGGCCCCGATTGATGAGTGGGCCCACGAACCCGTTGGTTTCGGGAGGCGGTTTAGGCGGATCGTGCGGGCCGGAGAGCGAGTCTTCTTCCTCGTCGAGATCACCTTCTTCGACGTCGACGTACTCTTCATGGGTCGTCACCTCGTCGCTTTCTGGCGGACGAGTTGGCGTTCCAATGGGGGATGTTTCCTGCGGAGGATCTTCGAGTGCTGGCGGCGCGATCGTCACAGGATCCGGTGGATCGGGTTCGGGGTTGGCGGCACCCTGGCCCCCGGTATCCGGTACGGCCTCGGCCGCGTCCGGTTCCGGAGCGGGTGCCTCACTCATTTTGGGGAGGCGGCGGCCCTCGCGCCCAGGCGATCGTCCGGGAACGAAAGTTCCTTGTGGAGCTCCGCCAGCTCGTCCTTGATGGGCTCGTCCGGCGGTGGCGGGAGGTGGCTCAAGAGCTCCTCCGTGCTTGCCGGGAGTTCCGGCGACTTCTCGTCCTCGGGCGCCTCGTCGTCGCCCGTCATCTCGACGGGGACCACGATGTCTTCCGCGATCCCCATCGTGTGCTCGGCGAGCTCCATGACCGGCACGAGGTCCTTCAGCGGGATGAACTGCACGAGCCGTCCAAGGCCGATGACTTCGAGCTCCTGCGCGGCGCCGAACGGGTCCGTCGGGTTGAGCTTTTCGTACTCGAGGCGCTCCTTGCGCAACTCGACGCGGACCTCCAGCGGGATCTTGGATTCCCACACCGTCAGGTCGATGGTGTTGAGCAGGTCCCACGCCGTGAGGAGCTTGTACGTGAGGAGCGACTGGAGCGACTGGTTCACCAGGAGCTGGTGCGCTTCACTGTTGTCCTCCCAGTCCATGCGCGTGCGGAAGATGCGCCAGATGAACGCCGGGTCCTTGCCGTAGACCATCAGGCCATCGGTCGGGAAGGCGTTTTCGAAGTCGTCGAGCGTGATGTCGGCGCTCTCGATCACCTGTTCGATGAGCGCGGCCTGGAAGCCGGGCTCCATCCGCCGTGCGGCCTTGAGCGGCGTACCGGCGAGGCGGTTCGTGATGCGCTGGCGCTCGTCGGGGCGCGAGGCAAGGGCCTCCATGCGCTCCTTCGTCGTGAACTCCTTGTGCAGGTCGATGGCGGAGCACCACGGGAGCTCGGCCACGCGGATCGCGGCATACAGCTCCGACAGGAACCCGCGGCGCGGGTCGTCGTCGAGGTACTGCTTGGCTTCGGCTGCGAGCTCCTCGTCGGACTTGTTCGCAGCCTCGGTGTGAATGAGCGGGTCGAACCGTGCCATAGGTCCCTCCTTTTTTTGGGTGTGATGGCAGTGCGAGAGTGGCAAAAAAGACGCCTTTTGTCAAGGCGTCTTTTGTTGAAATTTATGGTTTTCCTGCCTTTTATGCCCGTCCGGCGCTCCGGAAGAGCTTCATCTTGCGCATGGCGACTTCACGCATCAAGAGGTTTGCCGGTTCCAAGAGCTTGCGCGGGTCGATGACTTTTGGCAGGTCATGCACGGCTTCGCGGATGCCGGCCGTGAAGGCGATCCGTAAGTCCGTATCGATGTTCACCTTGGCGACGCCGTGCTTGATCGCCTCAGCGATATCCGCATCCATCACGCCGCGTGCTTCGCCGAGTTTTGCGCCGTATTCTTCTGCCAGTTTTTTGACGTCTTCCATCACGCCGGACGCGCCGTGCAGCACGATCGGCAATTTCACGACCTTGGAAATTTCCTTGAGCCGCTCGATGTCGAGGTGGGTCTTGCCCTTGAACTTGAACGCGCCATGGCTCGTGCCAATGGCGACCGCCAGCGAGTCACACTTCGTGTCTTTAGAAAATTTCAGGGCTTCGGCCGGACTGGTCAGTTTTGCGTCCCGTTCGGCGACGTTGACCAGGTCTTCGATGCCGGCGAGCGCGCCGATTTCCGCTTCGACCGGGATGCCTTTGGCATGCGCCCAGGCCACGACTTTCTTAGTGTTTTTGACGTTCTCGGCATACGGCAACGCCGAGCCGTCATACATTACCGAGGTATAGCCGCTCTTGATGGCCTGTTGGATGAGTTTCAGGTTTTTCCCATGGTCCACGTGCATCACGACGGGCACGGGCGCTTTGGCCGCCACGCGGATCATCGCAACAAGGTAGTCCATCCCCGCGTATTCGATGGCGCCTTCGGACGTCTGCACGATGACCGGTGACTTCATCCGGACGGCGGCGTCGATGATGGACTTCAAACATTCCAGGTCGTTCACGTTGAACGCAGGCACGGCGTATTTTTTTTCGCGTGCGCGTTGGAGGATTTTTTTGGTGGTGACGAGCATATCAGTCGTGTTTATGGATGGTGGGTTTTATCTTGGAAAATTTACGCAACACGCGTTGCATCTCGCGCCCGGTCAACAGGCCTTTTTGCGGGCCGACTTGTTGTACGACACTCCAGCTGTTGGCCGTGCCGTAGCGTAAGGCCGTCGGTAGGTCGAGGCCTTCCAAGAGTGCCACGGTCGCACCGCAGGCAAAGCTGTCGCCGGCGCCCGTCCGTTCCTTGGCTTCGCCGTCGAAGATCGGCATGTGCCAATGGGTTTTGCCGTCCCAGCCGTCAGCCCCGTTTTTGCCGTCCGTAATGATCACGTTTTTTGCACCATGGTTCCCAAAGCGTTCGAGCATGTTGCAGACCGTGCGGTCGCCGTCGGCCAGCAAAAGATGTGCCTCATCCTTGTTCAGGATGAACAGATCGCTGCGCGTGATGAACACCTTGAGCACATCCAATCCTTGGCGGATGTGGGTCGTCCCGGGTTGGAAGGCGAAGAGCGCATTGGGATGGCGCTTCAGCTCTTTCTTCAGCATCGCGTCAAAGGCGTCATGTTTCGCGCCCATCGCCGAGTAGTAGATACAGCGCGTCGCGGACAGTTTGGGGAGGGAGTGTTTGCGCGGCTGGAAGTAGACGAGCTGCGTGCGTTCGCCTTGGAAGGTGATGTTGGTGGCTTCGCTTGTCGGGTGCTGGGTGTCGATCATCAAGAACTGCAACCCGACTTTTTCGCAGGCCAAGGCTTCTTTCAGGTGCTTGCCGGCATTGTCCGTCCCCATCCAGCTCACAAGCGCCGTCTTCAAGCCGAGGCGCGAGGCGCCGACGGCGGCGTTGGCCGAATTGCCTGCCGCCGGGACTTTCACCACATGTTCCACGGGGATTTTTTCGGCGTATTCGAGGCACAGCAGGCAGCGCTCCCTGTGGATCGAGCAACTTACGCTGGCTTCGTGGATCTGGTAAAAAATGTCGCGTTGCGACTCGCCAATGGCGATCATATCGAGTCCGGGTTTCTTGCGGGAAGTGGCCATAAGTGGAGCCAGGATAACAGGCCGGCGGTGAACGCGACAGGATTGACAAACCTTTTGTTTGTGGCTAGGTTGGGATGTCCATTTGAGGACAAGAAGGAAGTTTTAGCGTGAATGCCAAGGATTTTGCCAAAGGGGTCAGCCACCGCCTGCATCGGCTCATCGGGGACGACCTCGTTTCACAGGATATCGAGCAGTGTGGGGCTGAACTCGACCGTTCGCTCAATTGCACCGAGATCCGCATGGCCCTCATCCGTACGGTATTTTCGATCGGGACGGAGGTCGACCTGCCTAACTTGCTCGTCAAGACGCTCCGGCTTTCGACGCGTCGCGTCGCCAGGCTCTTTTGTGAGCTTGCTTGGATCAAGGGAGGCAAGCGACGCGACCCGAAAGAGCGTGCCGTCATCCCTCCGATGCAAGTCGTCGAGGCGTTCAACATCTTCCTCGATTGCCTGTGCGCCCCGAAGGCCGTGGCAGAGCCTAAGCTGCGCGTTTTGCAGGTTCCGGTGGACCGCAGCGACGAGGAGCTGTTCATCGGATGGGGACGGAACATGTTCATGCCGGAAAACGTCATCCATCTGGCAGGCGTCTTGCGCAGCGTCCCGGACCGTGACCGTCGCGCCGCCATGCTGGTCGAGATCGCAAAGTGCGTTCTCGACGGGAACGTCGCATCCGTCGGCGAGTTCGCGAATGCCGTCACGTTCACGTTGCATGACCCGCCGTCGGATAAGCTGAACTGAAAGGGGACGCATGAACCCGTACCGTCACGCGCAGCATTTGGCGGCCGAGTTAAAAAAGCTCACGCACAAGGACTTCAGCGCGCTTGTCGAGGCGCGAAAGCCGCTGCTCGACAAGGAGAAGGCGAATGCCGTCATCACGGAGGCGCTGCGTTCGTTCCTTGCGTCGTATCTCACGGCGCGCGTCTGCACGTTGCTCATTCCAGACAAGGAGCTGTTCGAGATCCAGAAAGAAGCACAGCTCGTACGCGAACTCTCACGCGGACGGCGTGGAGGTTTGGAGCGGGGCGTGGCAGCCTACCTCGACCTTCTCGCAATGGCGTAACCCATCCTATGACTCAAAGCCCAGGCGACCGTGCCTGGGCTTTTGCTATGTCTTTTTTCGTGCAACGGCTTTTTTTGCCGCTGCGGCGATGTCTGGCGCTTTCATGTGGTATTTCGTGAGCAACTCATCCATTTCGCCTGATTCACCAAACGAATTCGGCATGCCAATGGCTTCCACGGGCACGGGGAAATTCCGTCCGAGCGTCTCGCAAACCGCGCCATGCAGTGCGCCCGTGATTTGGTGTTCTTCCACGGTCACGCAACAGCCCGTCTTCTTCACGCTCGCCACGAGCGTCGCCTCATCGAACGGCTTGAGTGTGTGGCAGTTCAGGACCTCGGCGCTGATCCCGTCCGCTTCCAACGATCTCGCTGCGACGAGCGCTTCATAGAGCAGGGGACCGCAGGCGGCGATCGTTACGTCCGTCCCTTCGGCGCAGACGTAGGCTTTGCCGATCTCGAACGGCGTGTCTTTGGTCGTCATGACCGGCGTCTTCTCGCGTGCAAAACGGAAATAGCATGGGCCGACGAATTCCGCGACGGCGTGCGTGCATTTGCGTGTCTCTTCCGCGTCACAAGGCACAAGCACGACGAGGTTCGGCAGCACGCGCGTGATCGCGACGTCCTCCAACGCCTGGTGCGTCGCGCCGTCTGGCCCAACAGAAATCCCCGCATGCGCGCCTGCGACTTTCACGTTTGAATTGCTGTAGCACACGGAGATGCGCAGTTGGTCCCAATTCCGTCCCGGCACGAACACGGCATACGACGACACGAACGGGATTTTCCCCGCGAGGGCAAGACCCGCCGCAACGCCCATCATGTTCTGTTCGGCCACGCCGCATTCCACAAAACGGTCAGGATATTTCTTCCAAAAATCGAGCACACGCGTCGATTCGGCGAGGTCGCCCGTCAGCACCATGATGCGTTGGTCGCTCTCGCCCAGTTCAAGCAACGCTTTGCCATAGCCGTTGCGCGTCGGGATTTGTTCGACCTTGGGATCGAAGAGTTGGGGGTTTAAATTTGCGGAAGGGTTCAACATGCCTGGTAGTATAGAAGCCGGGGAGAGGGTTGACAAAAAGGCGGTTTTCGGGTACGTTTCAGCGTCGATCCTTGAAAGGGAAAGAGCTTTAGGCGCGTTTGGTAATCCGCAGGAATGCGGAATCCGGGCATGTCTCAAATAGCACAGAGAGGCGGGTCATTATGGCCAGTTTCGCATCGGAAGTCAGTGGCACGCAGATGGTCGAGTTCTTCGGCCGGTTCGGTCGCTTCGGAGGCGACATGCGGCAGCTCAAGAAGCTGCTGACCGACGACGAGTACATGCGCCACTGGGTGCAATCGCTCGTCGACGACGAGCCTGAGCCCTCCGTCATCCACGGCCTCTTCAGCACGACCGAGCTCCAGCTCGCCCGCGTGCGCGAGTGGAACAAGGAGTTCGGCTGGGGCATCCCCGACGAGGCGTTCGCCGCAGTGGAGAAGTCCGTTCCGGCGTGGCCCGATAAGAATCTTGTCGCGGTCGTTCTCGTCCCGTACCTCGCCGACAAGGCGAACGAGGACGGGACGGTCACGACTGGCCTCGAGCGCACCTTCCACGAGCTGTGGACGCGCGCGAAGGCCGAGCAGCACGCCAACCGGCGCTGGGACGGCTACGACAAGGCCGGCTCGGATCGCCTGCGGCTCCTGAAGGGCATCGAGCACAAGGTCGGCTTGCGCTGGGAAGTCATCGACCTCGGCTGCAACCGCAACAAGAAGCTGATGAACGTCCGCAACTCGAAGTCCTCGCCCAGCGCGGGAATCCTCGCCGCCGCTGCGCTCCACCCCAACTGGGTCAAGAGCATGGACGGCGACAAGGTGCCCTACGTCTTCATCTCGGGCTACGAGGTGCAGGTTCCCGACGAGAGGCCGTGGGCGCACGTGTCGGATCTCAGCTTCGATAGCGACGATCGCGGGATCCAGCTCGGCTACGGCTGGTGCGGCTACTGCAGCTCGTGCTGGGCGGTGCCTTCGTTCTTCCGGGAGTAGCTCGGCTCTCGGCCGGTATCTACAGCGCAACGCTTCGTGAAGAAGCTTGTGTCTCATGTAGATGCCGGCTTTTTCATTTTCCAACCATTGGCAAACCGCAAAATTTTTGGCAGCGGTGTATATGCGGGCCGGTGGCCTGGTGGCAAATCCAGAATTGGTATCCTGGATCAGGGGGTTCAATTCCCCTCACCGGCTCCGCACGAATCAGAATATTGACATGAGGCGTCTAAACAGGTATCTTAGTAATGGATACCAATTCTGGGTCAGCACCAGGTTGATCAAAACAAAAATCCCTCGAAATCGATCGAGGGATTTTTGTTTGGGATTTCGTTATTCATGTTCGCTCGTTATCTGTCCGCCAAGCGTCCGCAATTCCATCAATGCAATCCGCGCTTCGTCGGCATTCGGGGGTTTGCCGTGCCAGTTGTAATCGTTTTCCATGAAGTCCACGCCCTTGCCGGGGATTGTGTGGCAGATGATGACGGTCGGGTTCTCGGCGATGGCACGCGCTTGGTTGGCGGCATCAACGACCATCTCGATGTTGTGCCCGTCGACTTCGATCACGCTCCAGTTGAAGCTGCGGAACTTGTCGGCCAACGGTTCGAGCGGCAGGATGTTTTCGGTGAAGCCGTCGATCTGGATGTTGTTGCGGTCAACGAACGCCGTGAGTTCGCGCACGTTCAATTTTCCCGCCAGCATGATCGCTTCCCAGCTTTGCCCTTCGTCGAGTTCGCCGTCAGAAAGTAATGCCCATGTGTGCCAGACGGGGAGTTGTGGGGATTTTGGGTTGGCGTCGTTCGTGGTCTTGTTCAAGCGTGCAGCAAGCGCCATGCCGACGGCTTGGGACGAGCCTTGCGCCAGTGGGCCGCCGCAAGTTTCAATCGGCAGGTCTGGCCTGAAGTGGTTGTTTGAGTGCCCTTGCAAGCGCGAACCGAGCTTGCGCAGCGTCTTGAGTTCGTCACGTTTGAAATACCCACGGTTGGCAAGCGCCGCATACAAGACGGGGCAGATGTGCGCATTCGAGAGCACGACGCGGTCGCGGTTTTCTGCCGCGCGCGTCTCCGGAGTGATGTTGGCGATTTCCCAGTAGAGCGCGGTGAACACGTCCGCCATGCCCAGCGGCCCGGCGCTGTGCCCGCTTTTCGCGGCGAGCAATGACTCGATGATGTCTTGCCGGATCTGGTTGGCGATCCCATCGAGTTCCTTCCTCCGTGTGTCGTTCATACGCGGGGAGTGTAGCGCGCGCGTCGTCCCAAAACAAAACACCCGCAAGAGCGGGTGTTTTATGTGTCGTGTTTTTTAGTTCACGACGTTGACCGTGCCCTGCATGGTCGTGTTGTCCGCGTCATGGTAGTCGAACGAACCGTCCGAGGTGTACGTCCAGCTGTAGGTACCGGCCGGGGCGATGTTGCCCGAGTCCCAGTCGCTGGTCGTCACCGTGTGCGGGTTGACGTCACCATTCGTCCAGGTGACGGTCGTGCCCTTCTTGACCGTGATGGACGTCGGAACAAAGCCGTCGTTCACCGACCCGATATTGATGGCAGCCTTCGTCTCATCGAACTGCTTGTCCTGCGAAATGGTCGTCGTCTGTGTCATGATGTCGGCCGGATTGTAGTCCGAAGCCGTCTGGATCGGTGTGCCGACCTTGTAGTTCGTGAAGTACGCGTCCGGCACGTCATCGATCTGGTCCTTCCAATTGAGGCCGTAAAGCGTTTCCGCAAGCTGTTCCGACTGGACCCAGCGCAGGATGCCGCCCTGGTCGACCACGTAGGTCTTGGGGTCGGTCGTGACCTTTACCATCTTGTAGCCCGGGCGGTAGGTAACGTTGGTGCGGCCGAGCGGGATCTCTCCGAGCTGGCCATCGGGGATTTGTTTCACCATGGAGAAATCCTTGTACCAGGTGAAGTATGTCTTCGAGTTGGGGAAGACGTAACGATGCCCGTCCGGTGCGAAGTAGTAGACCGTGTCGCCGGAACCCTTAATGAGGTCACCAGGCGAGAAGGCGGACGTGGTGGCCGCGAATGAGGCGAGCGGGGCCAACATCGCAAGCAAGGTGCCTGCCACGACTGCGGCGCTCAAGAGTTTTTTCGTCATAACGATGTGCGTTTGAGAATGATGAATAATGGAACGTACGGCTATTGTGCCGTGTACTGCGGGAAGCGTCAATCAGGATTTACGGTTGGGTGACGACATCAACCGTCGCCGCGCCGCCGGCCCCAACGAGGCCCGTGGTGTCCATGGCTTGGCCTGTGAAGGTCAGGGTCGTGCCAGCCGTCGGCCAAGGGCCGGTCGTCGCCGTGCAGGGCGCCGACCCTTCACAATGCTTGAGGACTGCGCCGTCCTTCATCACGTCGATGGAAGCGATGCCGTCGTTGTCGCTGGCAGAGACGGTCACGTCAACCGTTTCACCGGCGTAAATCGTGCCCTTGGCGGGCGTCACCGTGATGGCTGGCGTGTCGTTGGTGCCGATAGTGATGGTTTGGGTGGCCGAGGTATAGGTCCGCCCGATAGTGTCGGTCACGATCGCGTAGACCGCGTAAGTCGAGCTGACGCCGCCCGTGAGGAAATCGCTCCATTGGCATTCATGTGAACCGGTGGAGCATTCTTTGACGTCACTCCCGCCGACGTAAATGTCCACATGGAGGATGGCGATGCTCGCATCAACATCGGCAATGGCAGAAGCCTGTTGGCTTGGCGTGATGGTGGCTTGGCCCACATGGATTTGCACCAGGTTTGAGCCGTCGCTTGAGACAGGGACCGTGATGTCCTGTGTCACGACGCTCGTATCAAGCTTGGTGAGCCGTGCTTCCGCGACGTAAGAGGTCTTGGTACCGGACAGCGGGATGGTCGCCTCGCCCGAGCACGGGGAGAACGTGCAGGTCTTGATCAACGCGCCATCAAAGAACAGGTCGATCTTGGAGATCGAGACGCCACTCGTCGTACTGGCCGTCAACGTCTCGGTGTCACCGCCTTGCACTGTCGGTTTTGCCACGGCAAAAGATAATGCCGAAGGCGTCGAGGTCGGTGTAGGGGTGGTTGAGGTTGGCGTCGGCGTGGGGGTTGGGTTCGGCAACGGGCTGCTCGACGTGGTAAAGCCCTTGTCCGTATCAATGTCCACGCTCGCAATTGTGGCGGCGGATGGGGAATAGTCCGACATCATTTGGATCGGCGAGCCGAGGGTGTAGTTGGTGAAGAAGGCGTCAGACACGTCATCAACCTGCGTATTCCAGTTGCTGCCATAGAGTTGGGAGGCCAAGTCCTCGGTCGTCACCCAGTGCAGCGTGCCATCCGCGCCCACGGCGTAGACTTTCGGGTCGGTTGTGATCTTGACCATCTTCACGCCGGGGCGATAGGTCACGTTTCCGCCGAGCGGGATGGCGGCGAGATCGTCACTCGAGATCGTGGTGACACCTGAGAAGTCGCTGTACCACGTGTCGTAGGTTTTCTCGTTCGGGAAGACGAGGCGCGTGTTGTTGGCGGCGTAGTAGTAGACCGCCGAATCAATCGGGCTCTTGATGAGTTGGCCCGGCGTGAGCGTTGCCGCGGATGCTGCGGCTGCGAGGCCGAGGGCGCCGAAGAGCGTCGCGGCGGCGAAGAGGGATGTTTTCAATTTCATATTAGTAGCCGGACATGGAATTCGTGACGGTCACCGTGGCCGGGCTCGAGACGCCGGTCTGTGCGTTGGAATCGGTGACTTCGGCCGTGAAGGCATTACTCGAACCGACGGCTAGCGCAGGGCTTTGGACCGTGCAGGGGAGCTGGCTGCAGGTCGTGAATTGGCTGCCGTTGTCCTTCAAGACCGCGCCTTGGAATGCGCCGGAGCCTTGGAACGTCGCCGCGACGGTCAATGTCACCGTCCCGCCATCCGTGGTCGTCGTTGCGCTTGCGGAGAGCGTCACAGTCGGTGGGCCTTGTTGTTGGAGTTGCTTGTCAACGTTAATCGACGCGGCGAGCGCTGTCGCGCTTGCCGGGTTGAAGTCCGAGGCCGAGGCGATCGGTGTGCCAATCGTGTAGTTAGTGAAGTACGCATCAGGCACGTCATCGATCTGGGTGTTCCAGTTTGCGCCATAGAGCGCGGTTGCGACGTCTTCGGTTTCGATCCAGCGCAATACGCCGTTCGCGGACACGGCATAGACTTTTGGATCGGTCGTGATCTTGACCATCTTCACGCCGGGGCGATACGTCACGTTGCCGCCCAGCGGGATGTTCTGGAGGTCATCAAGCGTCACGGCTTTCACGCCAGAAAAATCCGGGTACCAGCTGAAGTAGGTGTTGGCCGTCGGGAAGACGAGGCGTTTGCCGTTCTGGCCATAGTAATACACGGTATCGACTTCGGGCGCCTTGATCAGGTCACCGGGAGTGAAGGTCGCGGCCTGCGCAACGGCGACGAGGCCGAACGAACCGACGAACAGTGCGAGCGGGACGAACCGCGCCGCAGTCGTGAGCATCTTTCTCATATGTGAGTGCTGTTAAAAAATAAATAACAAAAACAAGGTCTTTTGAGGATAGCACCCGGTCGTGGCTTGGCGAATACCGCACTCCCTAGGTGCTGGCTGATGGATGCTGATACATCGCAACAATCTTCCGTTTCCCTCCAAACGTCCGCGAGTGGATGACGGGCATCCGTTTTTTTGAACTATTGCTGATGGCCTTGCCATTGCCGAGATCGAACCCGATATGCGCATGCCGCTCGCTGTCGTCATCATTTTCCGCTTCCCACACGAGCACGTTTCCCGGCCGTGACATCCGTGTCTTCTCCCAGCCCGAATTTTCCATGTCCTTGACCGTGCCTTCGACCGTCGTGTGCGGTTTTTTCAGTAATCCAAAATGGAACAGGACGAACGACACAAAAAAGGCGCACGATAATTTGCCGTCCTTCAGGATGTCTTGCCGTTTGCCGTCGACCGTCGCAAAAAAGTTTTTGAATGTTTTCGAACTAGCGCTGTTCTTGATCGCCGCGAGATAGGACTCACGGAGGAGCGGCACGATACGCGGCGCCGTGGTCCGTGTCATGCGTTTTTCAGCGCTTCGAATGCGGCAACCGGGTCATCCGCACCGAAGATTGCGCTGGCCGCACAAAACCGCGAAACGCCGGCTTCGCGCAAAAAGGGAATCGACTCGCGCGTCACGCCGCCGTCAAATGCCAATGGGATGTTCGGCCACGCTGCATGCACGGCATGTGCGTTCTCAATGGTTTCAGGGATCAGTTCTTGGCCGGAAAATCCTGGGTTCACGCCTAAGATCAGGATTTCATCCAAGGTTTCGCCATAGGCTTGCAACGTGTCGGCCGGCGTCTTGGGCGCGAGCGCGAGCCCCGCTTCACGTTCCGTGGCGTGGCAGAGGCGGATGAGCTCGCGATGGTCGCCCATGGCTTCGACATGCCAGATGAGCCGTTTGATGCTCGCGATCTGGAGCGCCGCATGGATGAGCGGTTCCGGGTCCTCGACCATGAGATGCAATTCGAACGATGCATGTGCCGGCAACGCGGCAATTTTCGTGAGGTCGCACCAGCTGGTATTCGGGTAGAGGGTGTTGTCGAGCACGTCGATCTGGATGATCGGCGACAAGTTTTCGGCGATGTCGAGTTTCTGGAGGAAGTCCGCTTCGTCATGGACGAGGATCGCGGGGATGATCTGGTTCATACGGTGCTAGCCGAGTTGCTTCACGCGCCGATGGTGCCGCGCGGCGCTGGAAAATCTGGTTTTCAAGAAGAGGTCAACCATTTTTTTTGCAGCCGCGATGTCCAGGTGCCAACCGGAAAGCGAGATGATATTCGCGTCGTTATGTTGGCGCGCGAGTTTGGTCGTGCGCGCATCATAGGCGTCAAACGCGCGTGCGCCATCGATGCGGTTCGCCGCAATCGAGATGCCGACGCCCGAGCCGCATACCAAAATGCCACGTGCATTTTTCGTCTTTGCGACCCAATGTGCGACATCAGACCCAATCGCGGGGTAATCGTCGTTTGCCTTGAAAACAGGCGAAACGTCATAAATGTCATAGCCGCTCGACTCGAGATGCGCCTTCACTTTTTCTTTCAACGCAAACCCCGCATGGTCCGCACCGATGAAAATGGCAGGTTTTGGCATACGAGGGGGAGTGTAGCAGTATTGACGATAGTGCCAAAAACACCGCATAGTAGCGCCAACATTTCCTATGCCAGACGAACCACGCGAAGGTCAGGGGACGCGGCCGAACTTCCCGCAGATGGAAGAGGAGATCGCTGCGTTTTGGCAGAAGAAAAACGTGTTCCAGCGTTCCATCGAAGAGCGCCCCGAGACCAAGAGTTTCGTGTTTTACGATGGCCCACCGTTTGCGACCGGCATGCCGCACCCCGGCCACTTGCTCCAGTCCGCCATCAAAGATGCCGTGCCGCGCTACAAGACGATGCAAGGTTTTCGCGTCCCGCGTCGTTGGGGCTGGGATTGCCACGGCTTGCCGATGGAAGCGTTGGTCCAAAAAGAACTCAAGCTCGGGTCAAAAACGGACATCGAGGAATATGGCATCGGACCGTTCAACGAGAAGTGTGCGTCGTCCGTCTTGTTGTATGCCAATGAGTGGCGCCGCTACATCGAGCGCCTCGGCCGCTGGGTCGACATGGATGATGCCTACAAGACGATGGATTCTGATTTCATCGAATCCGTGTGGTGGGCGTTTTCCGAATTGTGGAACAAGAAATTGATCTATAAGGATTTGCGCGTGTCACTGTATTCGCCATCCAACGGCACGCCGCTTTCGAACTTCGAAGTCGCGATGGAAAATTCCTACGTCGATTTGGAAGACCCGTCCGTCACGATAAAGTTCCCCGTCGTCGGCAAAGAGAAGACCTATCTCCTTGCCTGGACCACGACGCCGTGGACGCTTCCGGCAAACGTCGCTTTGGCCGTGCACCCGAATGAAGTCTACGTCACTGTGCAGGTCGGTGAGGAGAAGTTCATTTGCGCCGAAAAACTGGTCAGCAAGGTCTTCAAGGAATTTTTCCCGTTGGCCGAAGATGCGCCGTTCGAGATCCTCGAAAAACAACCTGGCTCCAAACTCAAAGGCACGAAGTACGAGCCGCTTTTCCCATTGTCTGATGACGCGTTTGAACGCATGGCAGCGCGCGACGGTTCGACGAAATTTGAAGTCGTCGACATGGGATATGTTTCGATGGACGACGGGACCGGCATCGTGCATACGGCGCCGGCGTTTGGCGAAGAAGACTTCATGGCGTCCAAGTCGCATGACTTGCCGGTGCTCGTCACGCTCGACGATGCCGGCATCCAATTGCCCGACGTCCCGGTTGTTGCCGGCCAAGACTATCTCGATTCGAACGACGCGATCATGGCGGATTTGAAGTCGCGCCAGTTGGTGTACCGCGAAGAGAAGATCACACACTCGGTGGCGATTTTTGCGCGCAACAACACGCGGCTCATCTACAAGGCGCAGCCGGCCTGGTACGTGAACGTCACCAAGCTCAAGCCGAAGATGCTCGACACGGCCAAGAAGATCAATTGGCATCCCGAGCATTTGAAGGAAGGCCGTTTCGGCAAAGGCCTCGAAACCGCGCCGGATTGGTGCATTTCGCGTTCGCGTTTTTGGGGGAATCCGCTGCCGGTTTGGACGAACGCCGACGGCACGGATGTGCGCGTCTTCTCGTCGATCAGTGAATTGGAAGAAGCCTCCGGCGTAAAAATCAACCGCAAGCATAGCTTGAATTTGCACCGTCCCGCGATCGATGAGATCACGTTCACGAACGAGAAGGGTGAAGAGATGCGCCGCATCCCAGACGTATTTGATTGCTGGTTCGAGTCGGGGAGCATGCCCTACGCGTCGGCCCATTACCCGCACGAGAACCGCGAGTATTTTGACGCCAATTATCCCGCCGATTTCATCGCCGAAGGCCAAGACCAGACGCGCGGTTGGTTCTACGTGCTGCACGTCCTGTCGACGGCACTGTTCGGCAAGCCAGCCTTCACCAATATCATCTGCACCGGCCTCATCATGGCGGAAGACGGCAAGAAGATGTCGAAGAGCCTTAAGAACTACGCCGACCCGTGGGACATCATGCAACGCATCGGCGCCGATACGCTGCGCATGTACATGCTGTCGTCGCCGGTCGTCGACGCCGAGCAGCTCAATTTTTCGGAACGCGATTGCGAAACGCTGCAGCGGACGTTCTTCGGCACGCTATGGAATGTCCGTGCGTTCTACCTCATGTTCGCCGGTTCAGAAACGATCGAACTCGTGAAGCCGCGCAGCACGCACGTCCTCGACCGTTGGCTCATGGCACGCCTCGCGTCGCTCGAGAAGGAAATGACTGAAGCCATGGAACGCTATGACCTCGTCGCCGCCATCCGCCCGTTACGCTTGTGGGTCGACGACCTCTCGACCTGGTGGCTCCGCCGTTCGCGCGAACGCATGAAAGGCGACAACGCGTACGAAAAACTTGATGCGCTGCGCACGCTGCGCGAAGCGCTGCTTGATACGTCACTCCTGCTCGCGCCGTTCGCACCGTTCTTCGCCGAAAAGCTCTACCAGGATTTGGGCGGCTCCAAAATGTCCGTCCACCTCGACCGCTGGCCAAAACCGGATGAGCGCGTGATTGATGCGCAGTTGTTGTCTGACATGGCATGGGCGCGCGTCATCGTCACGGCCGGGCATGAGGCGCGCGTCGCCTCCAAGATGCCGGTGCGCCAGGCGCTCGCGGCGTGCACCGTCATCGTCCGCGATGCATCTGAAGCTTCGCGCCTCGCCGGCCGGACGGATTTGCTCACGGTCGTGCGTGACGAGTTGAACGTCGAGCGTGTCGTGGTGCGCGGCGGTTCGACGCCGGACAGCACGGATTGGATCGTTGAACTTGATACGAATTTGACCCCGGAACTCAAAAAGAAAGGGATGGCGCGCGAGCTGTCACGCCACATCATGAACCTGCGCAAAAAGCTGGGACTCCGGCCGGAGGACACGGTCACGGTGGCGCTCTCGACCCACGACCAAGGCCAGCGTGACCTGTTTGAATCGTTCGCGTTGGGTGTCGGAAGTGAGGTCAAAGCCATTAACTTCCACGTATCCGACCAGCTGCCAGACAGCCAAGAACCGGACATCGAAGTCGAGATTGGCGGAGGAAAAGTGGGTATTTTGGTGCGTAAAGCCTAAAATTTGCAAGAACAGCTCTAATCCTTGACGATTTCGCTGTTTTTTGGTATCTTCACACATTCCCAAGAGCTGTTCTTTTGGGACGGAATTTCACAACCTACAACGCACCAGGAGGTGCACATGTCCATCCGCGACACGCTTCCGTGCGACATCAAGGCTCGGTTCACCAACACCAGGACCGGCGCCGTCACCACCCGCAATTTCAGGTTGACCAAAGTCCTCGGAAAGGGCGGGATGGCCACGGTCTATTTGGGGACTGATGACCGTCCGCGCTCGCTCCTCGACCGTGAAGAGCCGGCCTACGTGGCCATCAAGTACCCAACCGACTGCCCGCCGGATGTGGACGGCAAGCCGCCGGAAATGCATTCGCGCTTCGTGCGCGAGTGCGCCGTACTGCGCGACTTGCACCACCAGAACATCATCCACGTCCACGACCTGTGGCGCGACCAGGAAGGCCAGACCTTCATCGAGATGGAGTATGTGCCCGAGGCACAGACGCTCGAAGAGATCATCAACCTTTATCGTGCCCGTTTCCCGCAAGGGACGCGGGCAGAGCGTTCGGTCGTGCCGATGCGGCTTGCGCTCGGGATTGCCCGGCAGTTGCTCGAAGGCATGGATGCGTTGCATACGCATGGCGTCGTGCACCGTGACCTCAAGCCCGGGAACTTCCTGCTGACCAAGCGTGCCGGCGGGTTCCTGGTCAAGATCATGGACTTTGGCATCGCCAAGGACCTGCAGGCAGATGTGTCTGGTGGGCCCAAGCTCACGCAAGAACACGCCATCCTCGGGACGCCGTACTACATGTCGCCAGAACAGGTCCTGTCGACGGCGGTCAAACCGTCGTCCGACCTCTGGGCGTTCGGCGTCGTCTTGTACGAGCTCGTGACCGGCGAGTTGCCGTTCCCTGCCGTCAAGAACCCGTTGGACACCACCTGCTCAAACCTGAAAGCACATACGCTCGAAGTCTGGCTCAAGATCACGCAACAGGATTTTGTGCCGGTCGAGACGTTGGTCGACAAGGTCGATCCCGACATCGTCCGCATCATCGCCGGCTGCCTGCGCAAGGAGCCTCAGGAGCGCATGACGGTCCGCGAAGCACAGGCGCTGATCGAGATGGCCGAAGACACCCAGCGCGAAGAAGATGCGCGGGCGGACCTCGACACGTTGCCCGGTGGCGCCCCGCCATCTGCCCGTCGGCGAAGCAAGCTGATGGCAGCTGCGGAACAGCGCAAGAGCCCGGTGCCTGAAGTTCCGCCGCCTTCGGACCGATCGCGGTTCGTGGACGTCGAAGCGCCGGAAGACGTGCCGACGGCTACAAAGCCTTTGGTCTTCCCGTATCATTACTTGGTTGCTGCGGCGATGTTTGTGGCCATGGGGGTCTTCGGCGCTTGGTCCGTCTTGCGCCATGCTCCCGAGACGCCTGTGGCCTCGCCGGCCCAAGCTTCGCCAATGGCCGAGCCGATTGCGACGGCTGCCCCAACGGGTACGTCCGTCCAACCCGCCGTTTCCGCGCCCGAACCCGCTGTCTCTTCGAAGAGCCCGCCGGGTGTCGGTCCGCCGGCAGGTTCAAAGGAAGACGCGACCTATCGGAGCGGACTCGCGCATGCGAGCAAAAAGGAATGCCGCGTGGCGGACCTCGAACTGCTCGCGACGATCAGCCGCTATCCCGGCCTCTTGCCCGCCCTGAAGGCCGAAGCCGAGTGCCTCACGCGCACGGGTGACCGCACCCGCGCGCAAAAGTATGCGGCGATCTACCTCCAGTACGAAGGCACGGACGTGGCGGATTTCAGCCCCGCCCTCCGTGCCCTCGTCAAGCGCTAGCCCGTCACGACTCGACGAGCTGCTCCAGCGCCCACTCCGATTTCCAATCGGAATGGGCGCTTTCTTTTTGCCAACTTCGCCCGTCACGGGTACGCTTGGCAACGATATGATCGGCTCGTTGCGCGGCGCTGTCCTCGAAATCCACCCCACGTTTTTGTTGCTTGAAGTCCAAGGGATCGGCTATGCCGTCAAAGCGTCGTCGCAAGTCCTCACGACGGTGCGTCCAGGGAGCGAGTTTTTCATCTACACCCACGACCATGTCCGCGAAGACGCACACGACCTGTACGGCTTTGCCACACGCAGCGAGCAAGAATTATTTGAACGCCTGTTGTCCGTCTCGGGCGTCGGTCCGAAGGTCGCGTTGTCAATCTTGTCCGCCGGGCCGTTCGACAGCGTGCGCCGCGCCATCATGGCGGGGAATCTGGATATGCTGACCTCGATGCCTGGCATCGGCAAGAAGACCGCGCAAAAGATCATCCTCGAACTCAAAGGACAGCTCGTCGAAGAAGAATCCATGCCGACCGGCGACGGCGAAGTGCTTGAAGCCTTGGTGTCGCTCGGCTATTCGCGTGAGCAAGCGCGCGAGGCACTCAAAGCTGTCCCGTCTGACATTACTGACGTCTCGCTCCGCGTGCGCGAAGCGTTGCGCCATCTCGCCAAATGACCCTCGAGCCCATCACCGACCGCGCGGCGTGGGAATCGTTCCAAACTGCGCAGCCGTATAGCCAGTTCACGCAATCGTGGGCGTGGGGTGAATTTCGTGCGGCTTCTGGTTCGCCCGTCCGTCGGTTCGCACTGGTCGAAAATGGGAAGTGGATCACAGCAGTCCAAATGGAATACCGACGCCGGAAATTCGGCATGGGATATTGGTTCGCGGGCCGCGGCCCGGTATTCGCATCCCCTTTGTCTTCGGACGAACGGCGCAGCACGATGTTTGAATTGTGCGAGCAGCTTTTGAAAGAGAAAGAGCTGCGCCAGCGCACGTTGTTTTGGCGCTTCGAGCCATTGTCTGAACTTTCAAATCCCGAAGGTTTGGTGCCGTTGTCTTTCCGCCGCGTGCCAGCTTCAAATCCTGCGACGACCATCGTCCTCGACCTTGCGTCGTCACCCGATGACTTGCTGAAAAACATGCATGAGAAGACGCGCTACAACATCCGCCTGGCAGAACGCCACGGCGTCACGGTGCGCGTCGCGCAACAAGAAAAAGATGTCGACGCGTTCCTTGATTTGATGGACGAAACCGCCGCGCGCGATGGCTTCGTCCAACATCCGCGTGCCTACCTCAAAGCGACCTACCAAACCTTGCTCGACGCACGCATGGCGCGCATCCGTTTGGCTGACCTCGACGGCCACGTGCTCGCCGGCAACCTCGAAATCGGCTACGGCGACACGGCGACGTATCTGTACGGCGCATCATCATCGGAAAACCGGAATGTCATGGCACCGTTTGCGCTCCATTGGAATGCGATCCGCGAAGCCAAAGCGCTTGGTTTCAAGATCTATGATTTTTGGGGAGCGAACCCGCAATCCAAAGCCACGTTTTATTACAAATCTTCTTGGGAGGGGATTACGCGTTTCAAACGAGGTTGGGGAGGGCGTGAAATTGACCTTGTCGGCACGTGGGATTTGCCATTCAATAGTTTTGTCTACCGGCTGGCGTTTATGCGACAGTTTTTCCGGGGGTAAGGTTGGACTCGGCTTCATCACCTGCTAGGAGTATACTACCCATAGCTCCTTCATTTTATTCATTTTTCCTCATTTTATGATGTCAAAGATGTGTCCCATGCACAAAATTGCATGGGTCCTCCTCATTATCGGCGGTCTCAACTGGGGCCTGGTCGGTATTAATCCGAGTTGGAATGTCGTTCACCTCATCCTGGGTAATTGGATGTGGCTTGAGCGCGTCGTGTACATCCTGGTCGGCGTCGCCGCAATCGCCATGCTGTTCGTCTGCAAGTGCTGCATGACCTGCATGTCCAAGGACAAGAAGATGATGGGCTCAAACGGCTCGTCGATGGACAAGAAAATGTAAGATCGGCCGGTTTGTCCAAACCCCGCTCTCTCAAGAGTGGGGTTTGCGTTTTATGGATGCCTCGACGTACCATGCGGGGCATCTATGGACACCGACCACAAGCAGTGGAGCAGCTCATCGCACGAAGCCGGCGTCGAAAAGTTTTACGGCGTCGGCGTGGAGAACTATGGCGAGTACCACAACGGCTACCTCAACTTCGGCTTGTGGGAGAATGGCAATACCGACTATCTTGTCGCCGCAGAAAATTTGATCCGCACGATGGGCCAGATGGTTGGCTTGAATGCGCAAAGTCGCTTGCTCGATGTGGCCTGCGGCATGGGCCCGCAAGACGTGTTCATCGCCAAGACGTTCGGCTGCCAGATCGATGCCGTCGACCTCACATGGAAGCACGTCGAGCATGCACGCCGCCGTGCGCAAGAGGCCGGATTGACGGATGCGATCACCGTCCACCATGGGAATGCCACCGAACTGCCGTTTGCGGATGCGACGTTCACCCAGGTGCAATGCGTCGAAGGGGCGGAACATTTTAATACGCGTGAGAAGTTTTTGAAGGAAGCGATCCGTGTCCTGAAGCCCGGTGGCGTCATCATCCTAGGGGATTACACGTTGAAACGCCAACCGAAAAATGTGTATGAGAAGTCCGTCGTCGAGGCGGCGCGGATCCTGTGGCACGTGCCCAAGGCCAATTACGAAACGGTTGAGTCGTTCGGCACGACCATGGAACGCTGCGGGTTCAAGAACGTGACGGTCAAAACCGTGGGTGCGGAAACCATCCCGGGATATTATTTTGAAGCGCGCCGTCCCGAGAACCGGAAGCAGCAAGCCAAGATCCGCGGTTGGCTCACGGCCAAGCTCGCGTTTTTCGTCGACTACTCCGTCTACAAGGCGTTCAAGGATGGGTTGATCGAATACGTCTTGGCACGCGGCGAAAAAGCCTAAAAGAAAAGCCAGCCCCGGAACGGCTGGCAAGAGAAGTGAAGATAATGTTCTTATCGACGGCGTTTGCCCGGACCAACCGCGGCGCGGCGCGAGGGCGGCGCGATTGATGTGCCGTTGGGCGGTGGGATGCTCTGTGCGCGTTGGAGGCCGCTCAGTCGGCGGACGCCGGAGCGCTTGTGCGCCGGAGGCCGGCTGGTGCGGCGCGGGGCATCTTCCGCGAGGCGTTGCTCTTGGATGAGCGCGTTCGTGATGGCCGCCAGGCGGCACAGGATCATCGACGCCTCGTCGAGGTCGTCGATGCTCGTCTGTTCGTACTGCACGAGTTTGGAGAACGCGGTGATCACCGAGAAGTCATGCGGCCTGTTGGATTGCGTACTGTCGTACGCATGGAGGATCGCCGAGACGGCGAGCATAATGGACTTGAGGACGCGGTCGCTCTGCTCCCGTCCCGGCGTCGCACGTTTCGCATACTGGCGGGACTGCAGGCTCAAAAATTCCTTGCAGTTCTGTTGCAGCTCATCTTCCAAGGAAGCGAGCCGGCTTGGTTGCTTGTCGTTTCCCATGACCCGCTCCTTTCTCTGGGCGCACGCCTTTCGTACGCGCAGAGAGGGAACGGATATGGATCCATGAAATAAAAGAACAACCTATAGGATAACGTAGAATGGCAATTCAGCGCAAAATGAAGAAAGAAAAAAGCCCTGCAGGTCGCAGGGCTGTGTGATGTGTGTCGCGTTCATTCAGGACAGCATGACGCCAGGAATCTGTGCGAGCCGATCCGCGAGGCGTCGGAAGATCACCTGATGCTGCGCGAAGTCGGGGTGCTCCTTCAGTTTGCCTTCAACGACGTCGCGCATCCCACGGCGGAGGCGATAGACGTCCTCGGGCATGTCATACGCAACATCAACGAGGATGTGGTACATCAGCATGAAGCTGATCGTGCGGTCGAGCGGTTTAGATCGATAACATCCCCGTGAGCCATGCACGTCGAACATGCGTCGCAGGTAGGGATGTTCTTGCTGAAGAGTGTAGAACAGCTCGAAGAGCGCTTGCCTCGGGATACGCGCAGGACCAAGGGTCAGCATGCTCCCGACGATGATCTCATAGCTCGTGAGCTCACGAAGCGGATGGGTTTCGGTCGACATCTGCACGGTCTTGGTATCCATTTTTTTCTCCTGAAATGTACGCTCAGAGTGTAGTTGGTCTCCCGAGTTCCTGCCAGGCTCCAACAAAAAACCGAGGGATACCTCGGTTCAATGGTGGTGCGACGGCCGGGGATCGAACCCGGGACCTTGGGCTTAAGAGGCCCCTGCTCTACCAGCTGAGCTACCGTCGCGTATAGTCTGATTTTTGTTGCCTGATGATAGCAAAATTCTAAAGAATGTCAATGTAAATAAAAAGCCCTGTCGATACAGGGCCTTGGAGACAAGATTCAACGCGCTCGGTAGATCGAGCGCGAATCGGTAGGCAGAGGGCACACGCGATGCTTCATCCATTGGATGCTTCCCCGTACCCTCCCAGGACGATGATCTGGCGTTGGGTAGATGTCATGGATCGTGACGACGTACGTATGCGTATTCGCGACTGCCTGCAGAGCCAGGAGCAACGCCTCTTCGAGAGAGACATCAAAGAGTTCGATCTGCATCCACAGACCATACGGAACCATGGAGAGCACCCAGGTGACTTCATGACAGGATTCATCGCCCAGCATCGGCCCGCGCTCATGGTCCGCGCCGGGCTTCGAGAGATAGAAGAACCTCAAGTCCCGTTCTCGTGGAAAATGGAGAGGACGCATCGGTCCCGCATGCCCATCGAATGCGGACACTTCCTTGGAGCCGATGATGAGCGACTGGCCCGTCTGTGCCTCAAGAGTCGACGCAAGCCGCTCAACGTCGAAGCGGACAAGACTATTCAGATCGATCAGCATTGGCGGAGTTGGAACGACTGCCGCCGGTTTCGTGGCAGACGCCCCTTGCGCCTTTGGACGGCCGAAGAACATTTCCCGGATACCCATTCGACACCTCGTCTGGAAAAAGGAGCTGCGCTAACCCTACAGTCCGTTTCCCAGTCGGTCAACGATGGCTTGAAACCGTGGCAGACTTACTTTATGATGCGCTAGCTTGCCCTAACCCAGCTGGATAGAGCGGTCCGGTCAGACCGGACAGGTCAGTCGTTCGAATCGACTGGGGCGAGAGAGCACGAATTCATTACATGCGCGCCCCTAGCTCAGCTGGATAGAGCGCTTCCCTCCGAAGGAAGAGGTCAGTCGTTCGAATCGACTGGGGCGCACCATCAACAATATCCCCATGTCGGGGATATTGTTGTTTTTGTTGAGTCGTGTTAGCTCTGGAATATGGCTACGCTGTATATTCTCTTTTCTCAAAAAAGGAACATGTATTACATAGGCTCAACGAATGATCTCAATAGGCGGATTGCTGAACATAATCGTGGCCAAACAACTTGGACGAGAACCGGCTGTCCTTGGGTCTGTGTTTATACGGAATTTTATTTGGATTCGAAGGCTGCCAGGAGGCGAGAACTGCAACTGAAAAGTTGGAAGAATCAAACAAGAATTAGGGAGCTAATGGAATGTAGCTCAGCTGGATAGAGCGTCCCGACGCAGCGTCGGGAAGGTCAGTCGTTCGAATCGACTGGGGCGCACCACCAATTTCCTCATCCAATCATGGATGGGGATTTTGTTTTATCCCTAATCTCATTTAAAATACGTCGGTGTTCCTGCGTTCTTTCCAAGGAGGTGGAGGTGAGTGTTTGGAGCCCGTTCGTCACGAAGTTGGTCCAGGCCGGCAAAAGCGAGTTGGCTGTCTGTACGGAGTGTGGATCGGCGTACGCGGACGTCCTCGAAGAGGCAACCAAATCACGGCTGACGCAGTTGCCGGAAGAATTCCAAGGCGGACTTTCCGTCACTTGCAGCGTCCTGGCATCAATGAGGCCGTTCGTCGTGTTGTGCAGCCCGGAGTGCCTGTTGGCGTGGCTGCACCATTCAGCAAGTCGCCTGGCCGGGTTGAAACCGGAAGACGTCCCCTCGGCAAAATGCGCTTCCAAGCATTGTCCGGACGATTCCCCGGTCGAATCTTTCATCTTGCTCGGGATGCCGGAGTGCGACCCACGGTGGAATGACCCATATTCCTTTTCTTCGGTCCACTGCCTGCGTTCGTGGTTGCGCGACCATCGCCGTTCCGTCGACGCGAACTTCCGCGGGACGAAGAAGTGGTATCTCCGCACGAGCCGAGCGGACGACGCCCCACCCGAACGCCTTTCTGGAGAGCGGTTCGCCGCTCTTCCGTTGGACAAGAAAAAGGAGGGCGCATGAACGCCCGCCAGCTTGCGCCGGATCGAACACCCTGTTCTCCGGCGCTTTTTTAATCCGCCGTTATGGACAGATCGCCCCACAAACCGCTAAGCTTCCTGCCATATGCGCATGTCCAAGCTGTTCACCAAGACCTCCAAGTCCGCTCCCGCCGATGCGGAAACCGCCAACGCCAGGCTGCTCGTCCAAGGCGGGTTCGTCGACCAGGAAATGGCCGGCGTGTACACCTGGCTGCCGCTCGGCTTGTCCGTCCTCCGCAAGGTCGAGCAGATCGTGCGCGAAGAAATGGACAAGATTGGCGGCATGGAGATTTTCATGCCGTCACTCCAGCCCAAGGAATACTGGACCACGACCAAGCGCTGGGAAGGCGTCGACGTCCTGTTCAAACTCAACTCGCAGACCGGCAAGGAATACGCCTTAGGTTGTACGCATGAGGAGGTGGTGACGCCGCTCGTGCAAAAGTTCATCAAGTCATACAAGGATTTGCCGTTTGCGGCGTACCAGATCAACACCAAGTTCCGCGACGAGCTGCGTGCCAAGTCGGGCGTATTGCGTGGCCGCGAGTTCCGCATGAAGGACATGTATAGCTTCCACACGACGCAAGAGAGCCTGACGGAATTCTACGAAAAAGCCCTCGAAGCCTATGTCGCGGCCTATGCCCGTTGCGGGCTGAACGTGAAGGTCGTGCAGGCGAGCGGCGGCGTGTTCACGCAAAACATGTCGCACGAGTTCCAGGCGCTGACGGACGCGGGTGAGGACATGTTGATCGCCTGTCCCACCTGCGACTTCGGGCAAAATAGCGAAGTCGCCACGTATAAAGAAGGCGAGACGTGCCCTAAATGCGACGGCACGCTGGCGCAGATGAAGGGCGTCGAAGTCGGCAACATCTTTGACCTCGGGACGAAATATTCCGACGCCTTTGGCCTCAACTTTACGGACGAAGACGGCACGTCGAAGCGCGTGCTCATGGGGTGCTATGGCATCGGCACCTCACGCCTCGTCGGCGCCATCGTCGAAGTCCATCACGACGAGCGCGGCATCATCTGGCCCAAGTCCGTCGCGCCCATGCAGGTCCATCTCATCTCATTGAATTCCAAAGACGCGGAAACGCAGGATCGTATTACCGAAGAAGCCGAAGACCTGTTCGACAAGCTCATCAAAGAGGGGATCGACGTGCTGTGGGATGACCGCGACGTCTCGCCTGGCGGGAAGTTGGCGGATGCGGACTTGCTCGGGATCCCACTGCGCATCCTGATTTCGGAAAAGACGTTGAAAGAAGAATCAGCCGAATGGAAATTGCGCGCGTCGGCAGAAGCAAAACTCGTGCCGCTCGAAGACATCTTTGAGGAAGCGCAGTCGTTCGCTTCAGAGAAATAAAACGAAAATCCCCGGCTCACGCGTGGAGCACGGGGATTTTGGAAAAGAGAAGGAGCACATCAGACGGGCGTGATGCGGCTCGGCCGTCGTGCGGGTTTCCAGTAAAGCCCGCCGGGGCCGGGCTCGTAGTCGAACGCCTCGCCGTAGACCGTCATCAGGATCCAGCCAACCATTTCAGCGCCCTCATCATTCACGAGCGGCCGCAGGTCTTCAATGGGCGCCTGGTCGGCATTTGAGCGACGGATGTTGACCGGCGCGTTCGAAATGTAGAACGACGGCGGCACCATCCCTGAGACCAGCTTGGCCTCCGAGCGGAAGATGAAGCTGAAGCCGGCTCCGGCACCGTGCACGACTTCGATGTTGCACTTCAGCTCACGCTTGAGCTGCTCGTGCAACACGTCAAGGATCACGCGATCGACGACGGCACCCTTGCAGGTGCACGTCATGTTGCTCCCTTGCATGCGCTGCAAGGCGCAGACGCCGTCGTGGAAGATGAAGCGGTCTTGCGGTTTGAACATCCTGCCTCCTGTTGCGAAAGGGCGAGACGCCTAGCGAACCGTAAAAAAGCGGTTCCGTCAATATACAAACAAAACCCCGCCGGGCGGCAGGGTTTGTCGATTTGTCTTGGGTTACATCGACGGCGACGGGGCGCTCGGCGCGGCGGGTGCCGCGGCATGCGGCTTTTTGAGCGCATCCTTCAAGCCTTTGCCAGCCTTGAATTTGGGCACGGTGACTTCCGGGATTTGGATTTTTTCGGTCGGGTTTTGTGGGTTAACGCCCGTGCGGCCGGCGCGGACTTTGGCGGAGAACGTGCCGAAACCGGCGATTGTGACTTCACCGCCCTTTTGGAGGGTTTCGGTCACCACGTCGACGAAGTTCTCGACCATGTCCTCCGCCTGCTTCTTGGTCACGCCGACTTTGTCTGCGAGGTAGGTGATAAGTTCTGCTTTATTCATACATTTTGGCTAAGGAATAAACCTTTTTGCCAGGATAGCCCGATTGCCGCCAGGCCTCAACAAATCTTGCGGATCCGGTCAAGGCTTACCGACAGGCCGGTTTTGGGGTCAGCCATGAGCAGCATGGCATTGAGTTCGGCTGGGCCTTCGTCTGTAGGTTCATAGGCTTTGCCTGTCGGGTCCAAAAAACGCTTGACTGCGGCGTTCTTTTCAAACCCCACCACTGAATCATGGCCGCCATTGCGGCCCACATCCGTCACATACGCCGTCCCGCCAGGCAGGATTTTCGCGTCCGCTGTCGGTACATGCGTGTGCGTCCCAAAGACTGCCGTCACTCGGCCATCGGCATAGTGGCCAAGCGCCTCTTTTTCGCTGGTCGCTTCCGTGTGGATGTCGACCAGCTGGAGGTCGGCCGTGTTTTCGTTCAAGATGCGGTCGAGTGCCAAGAACGGGCTGCTCAGGGTGTCCTTCATGAAGAGCTGGCCCATCAGGTTTACGAGCAAGACGCGGACGCCGTTCTTTTCGACCACCGTCGCGCCGCGGCCTGCGCGCGCCGGGTCGACGTTTGCCGGCCGCACCAGGCGGTCTTTCCATTGCGAGTCACCGAAACATGATAGCCCGACAGGGTTTTCCCACACATGGTTGCCCGAGGTATACGCATCGACGCCCGCCGCATCCAATTCTTGCAGCGTCTTGGCTGTGATGCCGCGCCCGTGTGCCAAATTCTCCACGTTCGCCACGATCAAATCCGGCGAATGCTCTTCGCGGAGCGACGGCAGTTGTTCGATGACGGTTTTGCGTCCCAACGACCCGATGATGTCGCCGAAGAAGAGGATCTTGAACATCTTATCGCGCGTACTCAATGATGCGTGTTTCGCGGACGAGCGTCACCCGCACTTCTCCCGGGTATTTCAGTTCGGCTTCGATCTTGTTGGCGACGTCGCGTGCCAGTTTGGTCGCAGCGAAGTCGTCGATCATCTTGGGGTTTACGAATACGCGGATCTCTCGGCCGGCTTGGATGGCGTAGACCTTCTCGACGCCTTCAAACGACAGCGCGACGTTTTCTAGATCTTCGAGGCGCTTCACATAGAGCTCGAGCGAGTCCTTGCGCGCGCCCGGGCGCGCGCCGGAAATGGCGTCCGCGGCCTTCACGATCACGCCTTCAAGTGTCTTGGGCTTGTCTTCGTGGTGCGAGATCGACTGGTAGCAAATCTCTTCGGGGAACCCGAATTTCTTCATGATCTGGTAGCCGAGTTCCGGGTGGCTGCCTTGCATGTCGTGGTCCACAGCTTTGCCGACGTCGTGGAACAAGCCGCCTTTGCGGCACACCATGACATCCGCATCCAGCTCTTCGGCGAGCAACGCGGCGATGTTGCCGACTTCCATCGAGTGCATGAGCGCGTTTTGCCCATACGACGTGCGGTACTTCAGGCGGCCCAATATTTGGATCAGTTTGGGGTCGATGCCGGCCATGGAAATGCCCATTTGGAACAGCGCGTCTTCACCGGCTTTCTTGATGTCGAGCGCGAGTTCGCGCTTGGATTCCTCGAACATTTCTTCGATGCGTCCGGGGTGGATGCGTCCGTCGGCAATCAGCTTGTCGAGCGTGCGCTTGGCAACCTGGCGGCGGATGGGGGAGAAGCCGGAAACCGTCAGCATCCCGGGGGAATCATCCACGATCAGTTCGCAGCCCGTGAGCCATTCGATGGCTTTGATGTTGCGCCCTTCGCGGCCGATGATGCGGCCCTTCATTTCGTCGTTGGGCAGGATGACGTGGGTCGTCGTGGTCTCGGCGACCGTCGAAGACGCGATGCGCTGCACGGCTACGGCAATCACGTTTTTCGCCTTGCGTTCGATTTCTTCGGACTCCATCAGGTCGAGCTTCCGCATGCGAGACATGAGGGCTTCCTGCTGCTGCTCCTCGACCAACTTCATGATGCGGTCGAGGGCCTGGTCGGTCGTGAGCTTGGAGACTTCTTCCAGTTTCTTGGTTTCTTCCAGCTTGAGTTCTTCAACCACTTTTTGGGTCTCTTCTGTTTTCACGCGAAGGGCTTCGACGGCTTTGCGGGAGTCGTCGATTTCGAGCAGCTTTTTGCCGAATTCATTCTCGCGTTCGGCCAAGCTTGTCCGTTCTTTCTTCAGTTCTTCGGACGCGCGCTTTTCTTCCATGCGCGCCTCTTCGAGGATCTTGATGGCCTTGTCTTTGGCCTTCACCAAGAGTTCCTGCTCTTTCATTTGCGCATCCGCAATCATCCGTTTGGCTTGCGCTTCGGCTTCGTCAATCTGGAGTTGGATTTTTTTGGCTTTGTCTGAGGCGAATGCGCGGAGTGCCAACGCTCCGACGGCGGCTCCGATGAGGAGCCCGAGGATAAGGTAAAACATGCGGGTCACCGCCCGGGGCGTGAAGAACTCGTAGGGACTCGGTCTTCTTCTGTTTCGCTAAACGCACGGCGTTCGCCGAAAAATGTCTGGATTGCCTGCGTTTCAAAGCACTCGTGAAATCAAGATGAAGGCCGACCTGGTCTGCGAACCATCACGTACCGGAGCGAGCTAATAAATAAGGGTCGGTACTTCGAGGATAACAAAACCAGGCAGGCTTGTCGAGGGGTTCACGTACGGCCAAGATCTTCTAATTTTGAGGCATCGGCCACCGAAAACGTGCCGATATGCGTCCGACGTAGCTCCGTCAGATATGCTCCGCAACCTAGCTCCCGGCCGATATCATCTGCCAAGGATCGGATATATGTCCCGGACGAGCAAGAAACACGAAAACGAAGGACGGGCCATACGTAGTCAAGAACCGTCAGTTCGGTGATGGTGACGTGTTTCATTGGCCGCATCTCGTCCGTGGCCGTGCCGGCGCGTGCCAGGTCGTAGAGTTTTTTGCCGCCGGTCTTTTTTGCGGAATGGAGTGGCGCCCGTTGGTCGTAGCCGCCACGGAATTTGTCCAAAGCCGCTTCGATCTCCAGTAGGGACACGGCATGCCGTGCTCCTACAGTCTCAACGGGAATCCCTTCCGTGTCGTATCCCGGGCTCGTCCACCCGAGTTTCGCCGTCGCCTCATACGTCTTGTCCATGCCGACGTATTTCGGCAGTTCTTTGGTTGCCTTTTCGATTCCAAGAATCAACAGCCCGGTCGCAAACGGATCCAGCGTCCCGGCGTGGCCGACGCGGCGCGTCTTATAAATCCGGCGCACGGCATCAACCACGTCGTGCGAGGTGATGCCGGCGGGCTTGTCGACCAAGAGGATTTTTCCGTCCATCCCGCCATCTTGTCGCAAAAAGCAAAACCCGACCAGGGTGGTCGGGTTCATGAGAAGGCGGATGATCAGCTGCAGCCCCAACGCTCGGGGAGTTTGAGCGGGGAGGCGAGCCAGGCGCGGAGTTCTGCTTTCATTTCTTGGTAGGTCTCGCATTCGATTTCAAAACGCCAACCTGCCTGGATGCTGATGTGGCGCGCCCACGAGCTGCGCTTGGAGCCGGCGTAGTGTGGAGTAGATCCCTTCTTGGTGGATTTCCAATAGAAGGCGCACAGGATCTCATACCCGTCGCGAACAACTGTCGCATACAGCCAGCGCTCTTTGGGCGAGACGATGTCCCACCACTCGAGGTCGCGGATCGAAGCCTTGTGATCCGTCGCGATGGCGTGCAACCGGTCGGAGATCTTGAGCAGGTCTTCGGCTGGCGGCAACGCTTCGAGGAACGTCCGCAGCCACTCACGGCGTTCGTCGCGCGGCGGGATATCGCCGTGGAAGAACGTCACGACGCGTTCAAAATGCTTGGGATCGTCGAGGTCTTCGAGGCGCGCCTCATAGACCCTTTTATGGGGAAAGAGCATGGGTACCTCCGCCAGGAGCCTACCCGTTACCTTGGGCTTTGGGAATACCCGCCACAATTGACGAAAACCCCGGTTTCACGTACCCTTGAGCGCATGAACGTCTCTGATCTCGCCCGCCGTTTGAAGGTCACACCCAATGAGCTTTTGGAAAAACTCCCGAAGCTCGGGTTTGACGTCGGCATGCGCGCCATCAAGATCGACGAGATCCTAGGCGAGAAGATTTTCCGCAAATGGGTCGAGAACGAGCGCCGCGAACGGTTGCGCAGCTCGCTGGTCGTCGGCAAGGCACGTGTGGCGACGACTGAACCTGTTGCCAAGAAAAGCATCGCGCTCCCGGCGGTCATCGTGGTGCGCGACTTGGCGGGCAAGCTGAACTTGCCGGTCACCAAGGTCATCCAAGAGCTGATGCGCGCCGGAATCTTGGCCTCGCAGAATGAACGCCTTGATTTTGAGACGGCCGCCATCATTGCCGAAGAATTGGGGTTTACGGCGACGCAAGAAGACGTGAAAAAGGAAGATGCCGTCGAAACCGTCCAAGCCATGGACCGTGTCAAAGAAGTCATGGATGCCGAAAAAGAAGAAGACCTCAAAGCCCGTCCGCCGGTCATTGTCGTGATGGGCCACGTGGACCACGGCAAGACGAAAACCCTCGACGCCATCCGTTCGACCAACGTCATGGGCGGGGAAGCCGGTGGCATCACGCAGCACATCGGCGCCTACCAAGTCGAAAAGAAAGACCGCCAACTGACCTTCATCGACACGCCGGGCCATGAGGCCTTTACCGTCATGCGTTCGCGCGGCGCCAAAGTTGCCGACATCGCGATCCTGGTTGTTGCGGCCGACGACGGCGTGCAGCCGCAGACCAAAGAAGCCTTGAGCATCATCCAAGCTGCCAAACTCCCGTTCGTCGTCGCCTTGAACAAGATCGACAAACCAGAGGCCGATCCCGAACGCGTGTTGGCGCAGCTTTCCGAGCTCGGCGTCACGACCGACGCTTGGGGCGGCAGCATCCCGCTCGTCAAGATTTCGGCCAAGACCGGCCAAGGCATCGACGACTTGCTCGAGACGGTGCTGCTCGTGGCTGATTTGAATGCCGACAAGATCCGCGCCAACCCGGCTCGCTTGGCCGTCGGCACGATCATCGAATCGCACGTCGACAAAGGCGAAGGCCCGGTGGCGACCGTGCTCGTGCAAAGCGGCACGCTCCATAAGAACGAACACCTCGGCATCGCCGGCGCCGCCTATGGCCGCGTGCGTTCGATGCGCGATTGGACCGGCAAGCAGCTCGACGAAGCCACGCCCGGCACGCCGGTCAAGATCCTCGGCTTTCGCGTGCCGCCGGCCGTGGGTGACATTTTGGAAGTCCCCGCCGATCCCAAGTCACTCGAAGTGAAGAAAGTGAAGACCACACAACAGGTCACGTCCCAGCTCACGGCCACCAAGAGCATGCCCGCCCAAGGCGAAGAATCGGGGCCCAAGAAAAAAGTCTTGAACGTCATTTTGAAATGCGACACGCTCGGTTCGCTTGAAGCATTGCTCGGCATGTTCGAAAAGATCCAGCATGATGACGTGGGCGTCGATGTGATCCAAAAAGGGTTGGGCAACGTCACCGAAGGCGACGTCACGCGTGCCGTGAATTCGCCGCCATCCGTCGTCTACGCCTTCAACGTCGTGATCACGCCGCAAGCCGCCTACCAGGCACGCGACAAAGGCGTCGACGCCACGGAATTCAAGATCATTTACGACTTGTTTGACGATGTCATCCGTCGCCTCAACATCCTCGTGCCGCCAGAAGTCATCGTGACGCCGCTCGGCTCGTTTGAGACCGTCGCCATCTTCCGCACCGAAGCCGGACGCATGGTCGTCGGCGGCAAAGTCACCGAGGGCAAAGTCGTGAACGGTGAGCACGTCCGCGTGTGGCGTAAAGATGCCGAGTCCGGCGTCGAAGAACCTGTCGGCCTCGGCATGGTTGACTCGCTTCAAACCGGCAAATCAACGGCCAAAGAAGCACATGCCGGCCAAGAATGTGGCATTTCCTTCAAAGGCAAAGTGAAGGTCCAGGTCGGCGACCGGTTCGAGATCTACCACGAGGAAACCAAAGAACGGAAGATCACGCTTGGCCGCTAATAAAGATCAAAAAAGGAAACGCCCCGGCGAAGTTGTCGGGGCGTTTTTGTCAGAGGCGCTTTTTTCGCGCCAGCGCGAGATAGGTGGCTCCTGCGGCGACTGCGAAGATCGTCATGAAGAGTGGCGCTTCGCTCGACCACGGCGGCAAGAGCTTGAAGTGGCGGCTCACCGAAGGGTCGAGCGCGTCATAGCCCAGGATCGCGAGGATACCCACCACGACCGACAGGCAGAGATGCGCGCTGAAGAGCAAAACGGAGCGGTTGGGGAGCCTGACCTGCTTGAGCCGCGTGTGGCTCACGTCCGGCGGGATGCTGTGTGAACAGGACAAGTCTTCCGATTCCGCTTTTGAGAGGCGGTCGGGCGACGGTCCATCGAACGGACTGGACTGCGCCATGTTGGCCTCCTTGTCAGCCGCGGCTGACGGTAAAAGGACGCTTCCAGCATGTGGAAATCCCGAAGGGCTGTCAAGCTTGATTTGGAACTCCGGTGAGCGTAGGCTGGACGCATATGGAAAACATCTTTACCGAACAAAATTTTGACACCGAAGTCCTCAAGTCCTCGACCCCCGTGTTCGTCGATTTTTGGGCGCCCTGGTGCGGCCCGTGCCGTGCCACGAGCCCGATCGTCGAAGAGCTGGCTGGCGAGATCGATGCCGCAAAACTCAAGATCGGCAAGGTGAACGTCGATGAGAACGGCAATTTGGCGCAGACCTATAACGTCCTCTCGATCCCGACTTTCATTGTCTTCAAAGACGGCAAGGAAGACACACGTTTTTCCGGCGGGATGGGGAAGGAGGACTTTTTGGCGAAGCTCGCGCGCTACATCGGCTAAGGTATGGATGTGCGAGACGTGATCATCATCGGGTCAGGGCCGGCCGGTTGGACCGCGGCGATTTATGCTGCGCGCGCCGAGTTGAAACCGCTCTTGTTTGAAGGCGCCGAACCCGGCGGCCAGCTCATGACGACGACCGAAGTCGAGAACTATCCTGGCTTCGTCAAAGGCATCCAAGGCCCGGAACTGATGGGCGTGATGCGCGACCAAGCAAAACGCTTTGAAACGGAAATCATCTCACAGCAAGTCTCATCCGTGGATTTTGCGAAACGGCCGTTTGTCGTCACCGCCGGCGGAAAAGACTACCAGGCCAAGACCGTCATCATCTCGACGGGCGCGTCCGCCCGTCGCCTCGGACTCGAATCCGAAAAACAATTGTACGGCCGTGGCGTGTCAGCGTGTGCCACGTGCGATGGGTTTTTCTTCAAAGGCAAAAAAGTGATCGTCGTCGGTGGGGGAGACAGCGCCATGGAAGAAGCCACGTTCCTCACGCGTTTTGCGGATGAAGTCACGATCGTCCATCGGCGCAACGCGTTCAAGGCGTCCAAGATCATGCAAGACCGCGCGTTGAAGAATCCCAAGATCAAGGTCATCTGGAATTCCGCCGTCGAAGAAATCCTCGGCGTAGACGTTGGCAAAGTCACGGGCGTGAAGTTGAAAGACACGGTCACTGGCGTAGTCACGGACATGCCGATCGACGGTGTCTTTTCCGCCATCGGGCATGAACCGAATACGTCACTCTTTGTCGGCAAGCTCGACCTCGACGAGAAAGGCTATATCAAGACCGTCCCAGGCTCGTCCAAGACAAGCGTCCCTGGCGTCTTCGCTGGTGGCGATGTGCAAGACGCGCGCTACCGACAAGCCGTCACGGCCGCAGGGTCCGGCTGCATGGCGGCGCTTGATGCGGAGAAGTTTTTGGCAGACGAAGAACACGCATAGCTTGATTAGAAAAGACAGCGTATCCTATCGGCATGAAGCCGTTTGGAGAAGCACCAAAGGCTCCGGCTCCACGCCAGGAGTCTTTTGAATCTGCCGACCCAAAGCGCGGCGAAAAACGCCGTTTACGCGACGCTGCGACCTCGCCCACGGCGCGATACTTGGCGATGGCCGCGATCGCGCTCTCAACCCAGGGTTGTGCCGCCTTTAAACAAGCCGCCCGCAAGGCGTTGCCTGTAATCACGTTGGAAGGCGGAAGTCCTGGACAGGTAGGCATCAACCTCATGAACGGCATGGAGAACGTCGGCGTCGAATTGAAATCCGTGCCGCGTAAACCTGGTGACCGCGAATGGTGGCGGAAAGGTGAAGGCCTCTATTTACCACCTCCGCAACGCAATGCCTTTGAAGAGCGGCTTGAGGGTTTCGTGCAGCGCTCGATGCCGTGAAGTCCGAAGCCGAAGGCACGGACGTGTGGCCGCCGTAAGGAGAAACCGGGTTGAGGGATGCATTGAATCCTGTAACGAACAATAAAAGATGCCTGTATACTTGGTCTGACAGCTCCCTGTCCGCCTTAGCCATTTCATCCATTGTTCAACAAATATGACCAATAAGAAAACCCTTGCGTTGCTCGCTACGGCTGCAACGCTTGCCGTCACCATCGTCGGCCCATCTGCTGCGCTTGCGGACACGACATCAACAACCGTTGCGATGCCATCCACGGCCGTCACCTGTGATATGCGTACGGCCAATGCCGAACTCAAATACGCGCAGACGCAAGTCGATGCGGCCGCAAAGCTCCAGGATACTCGGACGGACACGGACGCCCGCATCTCCCAACGCAACACGGATGC
>JBAQQZ010000014.1:0-1668 GCA_049295615.1 Patescibacteria group bacterium | reverse complement strand
AATTATTATATAATATTCTACTAATTTTTTGGTTTATGGTTTTTATTAAATCTTTAAAGAATCAAGTTTGGACTTTACCTCCAGATATCCGAGATCTTATTCCTTCAGATCATATCTGTTATTTGGTTGAGTCTTTTGTGGATGAGATGGATTTTAGTGAATTTGAAACCAGGTATGACGGTTCTGGACACCCTGCTTATCATCCTTGCATAATGTGTAAGATTTTGATTCAATCTATGCTTGATAGAGTTCGATCATCGCGAGCTATCGCTCGCAATGTTCGAGAAAATATAGTTTACATGTATTTAGCTGAAAACCTACAACCTGATTTTAGAACAATCAGTGATTTCAGAAAAGAGAATGAAAAATTGATTACTGCCATGTTCAAAAACACAGTTAAGGCAGCCAAAGATCTAGGAGTAATAGGTCTTGAACAATTAAGCATTGATGGATCCAAAGTAAAAGCCTCTGCGTCAAGAAAAAGTGCAATCATGAAAAATGTTTTGGAAGTAATTGAAGAATATGTCAAGAATGAATTAAAGAAAGGTATTGAAAGAGACAAAGTTGAGGATGAGCATTTTGGAAAATGCCGTGGTTATGATCAGTTGAATGAAAGTAAAAAACATAAAGTAAAAGCTGTAGTCGTGAAGTACATAAAGCAAGTCAATAAGGATGAATCTGGCGATAGAAAAGGGAAGATTGAAAATACGATTAAGAAAGCACTTAACGAATTTGAAAAAGACAGTATTGATAATGTGAGCTTGACTGATCAAGAATCTCGGTTTATGATTAACAAAAAAGGAACGATTGAACTTGCATATAATACCCAAATAACGGTCGATCATAAACAAGGAATTATAGTTGCAAACGATGTGTGTCAAGACAGAAACGACATTTATCAATTGAAGCCTCAAATTGAAATGGTGGAAGAAAATTGTGGTTTATTAAAAGTAGGCACTAAGCTATGTGCAGACACTGGATACTATAGCGGAAACAACATACATTATTTGAATGATAAAAAATTGGATCCATATATTCCAGAGCAAGAAGTAACTAAAACAATAACAGAAAACGTCGAAGATATCAGATTCGATATTAGTAATTTTGACTATAATGAAGAAATTGATGAATTTATTTGCCCTGAAAATCAAAGATTGAAGTTTTTGCGTGAAGGTTATGAGAAAGAAAGGAGAAGAAAATACAGAATTTACAAGGGAACCGAATGTCAAAAATGTGAATTTACCAAAAATTGTACAAAAAGAAAGGATGGAATTAGACAGTTAAAAATAGCTGAATTTTCAAAAGAAAGAAAGCATTTAGCATATAAAATGCAAACAGAAGAAGCAAAAGAAATATTCAGACAAAGGCAGCAGGTAGTAGAACCTGCAATTGGAAACTATAAAGAGAATCTTGGGTTTAGAGAATTTCTCACAAGGGGAATAAAATCAGTCAGAAATGAATTTAATTTAGTATGTACAGCAGTTAACTTAAAGAAAATATGGATTTACTCAAATAAAAACGAGATCATTAGAAAGAGAAATGGAATAAATGGAACTTTTCACTTTAAGATTTGATAATAAGGAATAGAAAACAAATCTCATAAAACAGTTCCAATTTACCAGCAGATGATATTAATTCATTACTAACAGTAATTGTCGGACAGCCTCC
>JBAQQZ010000013.1:0-7225 GCA_049295615.1 Patescibacteria group bacterium | reverse complement strand
GTGTCGGCGCTAGGCGAGTGGCTGCGTTTTTTGCGGGATGTCAGGTGTTCCGACGCACGGCACGATGAGGACGCTGTGCCTCGTTTCCTTCACCACGCTTGTGCTTCTGGACGTACGTTTCGTTCGGTTCGAGCACGATGCCTTCTTGGGCAGCCAGGTTACGTGCACGGGGTGAAGCCCGATGCCCTGCGGGCAGGCGCCGCGCATGGCCGACGCAGTCATGGCGTCCGATCCGCCGAAGCGTGCGCTCCTCGTCTCGCCCTGCTTCTTCGTCGAACGCTTGGGTGAGAGATTCCGGATTTTCGGTCAACCGACGGATCCGCTGCAGGACGAGGCGCGGGTCAAGCAGGCTCGGCGGCCTGATGCCGGGATCGTGGGACCCTCCTGAAGCGTCGTAGGGCGGCGTAGTTTCCGAGAGCTCTTCTACGATGCGCAGCGGCACCGTCAGGTTATAGAGCCGCAGGATGTTCACCAGTTTCACCAGCGAATACTCGTCTTCCTTTCCAGCGGCGCGATAGACGCTGCGGACTGGCATACTGCCGTTCGGCTGCATGTGGAATTCACCTTCCCGATCAAGGAACCACTGGAAATACGTCGGGAACTCCAGGCCGAGAAGGAGCGTTGGCAAGCCATCTTCGGTGCGTGGCCGCGTGTCCAATCCGATGATGTCGCTCTTATTGGCAAGGGCGAACCACGCCATGCATCCGCGGTTCAGCCCAAGCGGATCCATTTCACGGCTACGGACTTCGTCCGTATCAAGGATCAGCCACGCTTGAGGTGGGGCGTGGACCAGCCCATCTTGGAAGTACGCAGGCTTGACCCCGTACTTTCGCCGTTCGTGCAGGGCGTCGACGACCGTCCTGCAGAGTGCATCAGGATCGTGGCCACTGTCGCGCAACCGCTCGATGAAACGGAGCGCTTCGTTTGACGGATGGAACGCCCGGACCATACCTTCCGTACCCAGCTTGAGGTAAATGGACTGGCTGACGCCGTGGATCTTGGGGAAATACCAGAGGAGTTCTTCGTCGTTCCTGAAGTGCTGCGCCACGTTCAGCGTCATCTCGTATTCCACCCAACTGACCGGTGCGCGGGCGATCCACATGGATCCGACGAGCTGCAACAGGTTATTGGCAGGAAATGACACGCGCTGCAGGCCCAGGGTACGAACCTTGACTTCGTTGATGGTGAAGCAGATGTTCACGAACATATTCATTGACGAGCTGAAGTCCGGGTTCCGGAGGAATTCGTCGACGATCTGTTGCGCGTGTCGCCTCATTCCGTCTGGATCAGGACGAGGCTGCCGAATGAGTTGCCTTACGGCACCCTGCAACAAGGGGTGCTTGATGCCCGAAACCGTGCGATGCGGCTGCCACATTTCATTCTCCTCGAAGGGTGGCGGATTTTTGTTAAGGGACTGGGTTTTCTTGCGTCGCGACTATTCCATTTTTTTACTGCTTCGTCAATGGATAGTGTTTGCTTGATTACGTTACATGCTATCGTTGTGCCATGAAATTGTCGCCAAAACGCAAAGCACGCCTGTTGCAGACGCTCCGTGTCCCGCGTCCTTTTACGGAAACCGCCGACCATATGGCGGCGCGCATGGAAGTCCTCTTGGAAGAGTTCCACCGCGTGCCTGAATGGGGTGGCTTTACGCCGTTCTTGCATACCTACCTTCTTATCACGAAGGCGGTGGCGCGTGACCGTTCGTCGTTCAACCATCCGGCGGACCTGGATTGGCTCGACACGCACTTTGCGTCGCTCTATTTCCGTCCGCTTGAACGGTTCTTGTTCTCGGGGAAGCTCACGAAACCGTGGGCGACGTATTATACCTATTGTTCGCAACCGAACGGGTCGGCGTTCGTGCAGATGCTACTGGGCATCAACGCACATATCAACGGGGACTTGGCTCGCACATTGCAAATGGCGTCGTACACGCGGCGGGCGGATTTTTTGCGCGTCAACCACATCCTCGAAGGCGAGATCCCACGTGTCATGCGGTACCTTGCATTCCAGCAAAAAGACCCGATCGCCATGGGCGGATTGTTGTGGAAGTAGTTCATCCGCAGGCAATTCACCAAGACTGTCGTCGAATGGCGGAACGACGCGTGGTTGGGCGCACGCGCGACGGAAGCGGGACGGCTGTCGCAATCCGCCATCAACCGCGGCACGGAAGACATCGGCGGCGCGCTCATCACGACGTTCGCTGACTTGTGGCGCTTGCGCCGCGTGACGGAACGCCTCAAGCAGCTAGAAGAATTACGGCTTCCGATCCCACGCCGCTGAACATCATCCGCAAGGGTGCTACACTCGGGCCTATGCTTTCCATCGGACATGAACGGGTGAAACAACGCGGCCTCATCCGGGTCTGGATCGTCGCGCCCGTGATCTATGCGATGATCATCCCGATCGCGTTCATCGACTTGTGCGCGAGCGTGTACCAGTGCATTTGTTTTTGGGCCTACAAGATCCCGCACGTCGAACGGAAAAAGTATGTCCGCCTGCTGTGGCGCGGGTCGGGGGTGATCAAGGGGATCGACCGCTTCAACTGCATGTATTGCAGCTATTCAAACGGCGTCATCGCCTACGTGCGCGCCATCCTCATCGAAACCGAAAAATATTGGTGCCCCATCAAATACAAAGCACGGAAAGATTTCACGCCGCCGCACCCGCAAGGGTCATACGCGGATCCCGGCGACACGAAAGGCCTGGCCGAGATCGTGAAGCGCCCGGGGATCTAGAGCTGGTTGATCTTGGCGGCCAAGATAAAGTCGTTTTGCGACAGCCCGCCGATGGCGTGCGTCGAGAGTTCGAGCTTCACCTTGTTCCACCACCAATGGATGTCGGGATGGTGGTCTTCCTGTTCCGCAATGTCCCCGACACGGTTGATGAAATGCAGGGCTTCGGGGAAATCCTTGAAGGTGAATTCGCGCGAGAGCGTCTTCGCGTCGTCAGACAGCGCCCAGCCGGGCGTTTCGGCGAGCATCGGCTGTGCGAGTTCACGCGTCAGCGGGGCGATCCCGCCTTCGCACGGGACGCAGTGCTGTTGGGTGAGGGGTGTCGACATAGTGTTTAAAGTGTACGCGGCTTGCGTATCATTGTCAGCTTCGTCTATGCTTCTGTCATATGGCCTATTGGGTGCTCAAAACCGAACCAGAAGTCTATTCGTGGGAGATGTTGGAGCGCGACGGCACGACTGATTGGACCGGCGTCCGCAATTTTGCGGCGCGCAACAACCTCCGGCTGATGAAGCCTGGCGATACCGTCTTCATCTACCACACCGGCAACGATAAGATGATCATGGGCCTCGCGACCATTGCGTCCGAACCGCATGACGACCCGACGGACGAAAAATGGGCTGCGATCAAGGTGAAAGCCCTGAAACCGTTGGTCCGTGTGGTTTCACTTGATGAGGTCCGCAATACCCATGGGTTGTCGGTCATGCCGCTGGTGGCGCTGCCGCGGCTGTCCGTCCAGCCGGTGACGGATGCACAGGCCGAAATGATCCTGAAAATCGCCAAAACAAGCATGTAGGGAGAGGGTTGCCAATCTCGTCTTTTTCTGCTACATTCCGCGCATATGAAACGTTCGCACAAGATTGGGATCGGTGCCGTTCTGGCCCTCTGCCTATTGGTGGGGGTTGCAGCCGTGTGGTCGCTGGGCGCGTCGGCGTCGGTTGACGTTCCGGCCGTGCGCATCGAAACCGTGCAAGGCACCGTCCAAGTGAAGCGCCAAGGCGCGACAGATTGGCAAACGGCGGATGCGACGATCTCCGTCCAACCGGGAGATGAGGTGCGCACGGGCGATGATGGCAAAGCCAACATCCGTTGGGGCGACCGTGGCGAGACGCGCCTTGATCCGGATACGGATTTGACCATCGAAAGTGCCCCAGCTGATCCCGGTTCGACGACCAAGACGTTGATCGAGCTTAAGCTCAATTCCGGCCGCGCATGGTCGCGAATTTTGAAGCTGCTCGATGTGGACAGTGGGTTTGACGTAAAGACGGATGGTGTCGTCGCTACGGTGCGCGGGACGGCCTTCGGCGTCTCTGCGGCGCCGACCGATTCGCAGCTTGCGGTCACAGAATCCGTCGTCGACGTGACGCCGGCCAATGGCGGACCGGCAACCCTGCTTAAAGAAGGCAAGTGGGGCGATTTCAGCGCGACCGGCACGCCGATCATCGTGCGTGACCTGACGCCGGCCGACACCTGGCCGACAAGCAACAAACAACTGGATGACCAATTTGATGAACAGCTGCGCCAAGAGATCCAAGAACGCTTGCAACAAAACCTCGGCGCTGCGCCGGAATGGTTGGTCCAGTTTTCCCAGAACATCCATTTGGCGCTCGCGCCGAATGATGAGAAGCCTGGCTTGATCTCGAATTACGTCGGCTGGCGGATTTCGGAAGCCGTGAATAATCCCGCGCAAGCCGATACGCTGCTGCATTTTGACCCGTCGTGGTTTACCCTCGATCCTGCGTCCCGCGATGCGGTTTTGGCGGACTTGCGCTATGCATTGTTCCTCGAAACGCCACGTCCAGGTTTCACCCCGCCGGACGGGTTGTTCATGCAGCTCCAGGGTTTGCGCACCCAGTTCTTGAGCAATAATCCGGCTGACGCACAGTACGCGATCGCCTTGAACCTCGACGACCAGATTGACCAGTTGCTTTCGCCGCCAGCGCCGATTGCGCCAGCGGATTTCCAAAACCAAGGCAATAGCATCCTGAACCAAATCCAGGATTGGAAGAACGGCCTCCCGCCAGACCTCTCTTCGGATGATGCGCAAAAGCTTTCGGATAAAGCCGACGCGTTGCGTCTTCGCTTGGTGGATGATGGTGGCGTCATGCCGCCACCGGTCGTGGATGTGGGTGCCACGAGCACGGCGTCTTCGACGGATCCTGTTGTCCCGCCGGTTGTCCTCACGTCTCCATCAGCGAATAACGCAAACGGGACGCCCACGCCTAAGACGACCACGCCGCCAGTCGTCACGCCGCCAACGAATAGCGTGCCCCCTGCGCAAGGTTGTACATACCAGTCGTTTTCGCTCATCGCCAATCCCGGGACGAATGTCAGCGTCGGCGGGACGGTGGTGTTGTCGCTGTTTGGGACGTGTTCCAATGGCCAGACGTCGAACCTGTCAGCACAATCTAGTTTCAGCGTGCCGTCCTCGGACGGCCAAGTGTCGGGCACTGCCTTCACTCCGTCGCATGCAGGCGTGATCACGGTCTATGGATCATATGGATCAAAAACGGTCAGCACTTCAGTCAATGTCAACGGTACTTTGACGACCCAACCCAAAGGCCATACGCTGACTCGTGTTGTTGCGGGCGTGACCGGAGGCAATACCAACGTCACGACAGGTGAAAGCGTCTTACTGACTGCGACGGCCTATTATTCGGACGGCACTTCGCAGAATGTACTTTATCAGTGCAGCTGGTCCACTTCAGACCCGAAGCTCGGGTATGTGTCGGGCCAACGGTTCTATGCGGGTTCAGGCTCTGGTTCGGTCAATGCCGTCTGCAGTTATACGGAAGGCGCCGTGACAGTCACAGGTTCCGTCCCGTTCACGATCTCGATTGATGCGCAGCATAACCCGTCCAGCAGCGGCAATACTGGAGGCACACGGACCTATTACCTAAACGGCCCCGGCTAATCACCTCACTATGGACACGCGCCGTCCGTTCTATGTCACGACGTCAATTGCGTACGTCAACGCGCCACCGCACATCGGTTTTGCGTTGGAATTGGTCTATGCGGATGCCACTGCGCGTTTCCGTCGGATGCTGGGCGATGACGTTTTCTTCCTGACCGGGACGGATGAGCATGGCACGAAAGTCGCGCGCAAGGCAGAAGAGAATGGCGTGACGCCAAAACAGTTTGCGGACGAGATGTCCGTCTTGTACCGCACGCTCGCAAAAAACCTCAACACCACGATTTCGGATTTCTACCGGACGACTGACGTGCGCCATGTGAAGCCGGTTGAGGAGTTTTGGAAACGCGCCGTTGCCAACGGGTATATCTATAAAAAAGCTTACAAGGGGTTGTACTGCATCGGTTGTGAGGCATTCAAGACGGAGAAGGAATTGGTTGAGGGCAAGTGCCCTGACCACCACACCGTGCCGGAATATTTTGAAGAAGAAAATTATTTTTTTGCGCTGTCTGCGTTCCGCGAGCGGTTGCTTGCGATGTACGGCGACCGTCCGGATTTTGTGGTGCCAGAGGCGAAGTTCAATGAGATCAAGCAACTTGTCGATGAAGGGTTGGAAGACATCAGCGTCTCACGTTCGAAGTTGCAGCTTGAATGGGGGATTACCGTCCCGGATGACCCGACCCAGGTGATCTACGTCTGGTTCGATGCACTTATCAATTACGTGTCGGCAATCGGTTTTGGATCTGACGAGAAAAATTTCGATCGGTTTTGGCCCAGCGCAACGCACATCATCGGCAAGGAAATCAACCGGTTCCATACGGCGCTCTGGCCCGCAATGTTGATGGCGGCTGACGTCCCTGTGCCGCACCAAGTGTGCGTGCATGGTTGGATCCACGTCGACGGGCAAAAAATGTCGAAGACACTTGGCAACGTGATCAACCCGAACGACCTTTTGGCGAAGTATGGCACGGATGCGACGCGTTATTTGCTCTTGTCGCAAATCCCGTTTTCGAGTGATGGCGACTGGAACAAAGAACGTTCCGACCAAAAATACCTTTCAGATTTGGCGAACGACCTCGGCAACCTCGTCTATCGCGTCACCAGCATGTTGCACAAATACCGCGGTGGGATTGTCCCCGCGGCCACGAAAGGTGAACGTCCACTGGCGTGGGAAGAACTCGCACAGCACATGTCCATGCTGCGTTTTGACCTCGCGCTCGAGTCGATCTGGAAAACCGTCCGTGACGCCAACCAATACGTTGACCAGACAAAACCCTGGACGTTGGCCAAAGAAGGGAAAGACGCAGAGCTTGATGCGACGCTGTATCATTTAATGGAAACCGTCCGCCAGGTCGCATGGATGGTGCGTCCGTTCATGCCAGAAGCGTCGGATAAGATGCTTGACCAGTTGTCGCAAGGCGCCGAACGCGAAAATTTTTCTATCGACGACGTGTCAGCGTGGGGATCCCTAACGCAAGGAACGAAGGTATCTGTCGGTGAGCCGCTTTTCCCACGCCTTGAAGATGGAGTGAAATAGAAGAAGCGCCCCATGCCGCACGCAGAGTTGCGGGGCATGGAG
>JBAQQZ010000012.1:0-4126 GCA_049295615.1 Patescibacteria group bacterium | reverse complement strand
CCTTAGATCCGAGCACGTCGGTTTTGTGTTTGCACACGTTGCTGTGCCCGTGCGCGGCTTTTGATGGAGGGCGCCGTGTTGATCGTCCGGCTCCCTGTGGGCGCCGCCGGTTCTGGGAAATCGATATTATACGCGCGCACCAATTCCTCATCGTTTTGCAGGAGGTAGTTGTGGGCAATCGTTGCGACGGCGTCTTGGTATTTTTGTGCCGCCACGACATTCCCGTCCTCCGTCGCTTTCTTGAAGGCGGCGAGGTTCAAGATCATGTCCGTGGCATCCTGTCCGGCATTGGCAAAGTTCTTGATCCGGACTTTTTCGCCTGAAGACGTCGCGCGCTTTCCGACAGAAGCCACGTTCATCTGCTTCGTCAGATGGTCCCAAAGTTGCGCTGCATTCGGGATCGCCTTGGTCGTTTCGATGGGGTTTGCGCGCAGTCCTTTAAGATATGATTCGTACGGTGCGGATTCCGCTTCAGCTTTGGCAACTTCCTGCTCGGCGGGTGTGACGATTTCCATGTTCTCCTTGGCTTTGATACGCGGTGCGGCTTCACGTTTGGCCGAAGATCCAGAAACGCGCTCGACGGCTTCCGATTGCTCTATGCGAGCCCGTCCGCTTCCACCGATAGCGCGCGTCTCTTTTAAGCGCGACGCACCAGAACCGAACAGGGGATTGTACTCGACGGGATAGCCGAGTTCCTTGTTCCAGTCCTGCAAAGTCTTGGCGTATTCCTTAATGTCGGTTTTCTTGGTTTGCTGCATGGCTTCGCTCAAGTGCGCGACGTTCGTCACGTACCCTTCAGCGGTGAACGCGTACCCGTCCGGGTTTTCGGATTGCATGAGTTTCATGCGATCCTGGATCTCGTTGAACATCGACATGGCGCGTTCACGTCCGAGCGTCGTGGCGACCCAGTCACGTTCGGCTTGTTGCGCTTCGGCGCGCGCGCGTTTTTGGTCGGCGGTCGGCATGCGCCGTTCGGTATTCCTTCCCGACTCCGCTCGCGCGGGTTGTTTTTCGATATGCGTCTCGGCGGCGGGCCCGGCGATTTCCAGTTCAAGCTCTTCAGCTGTTTTCTCCGTCGCGCGTCCGTACTCCTGTTCCGCATCCAAGCGTTCTTCACGTGCCCGAGCTTCTTTTTCGAGGGCTTTTTGGGGCATTGCAGAGACTTTGCGCATGACGCCACCCGCCTGTTCCAAGCCCTTGCGGTAGGTGAGCATCTGCAAATCTTCCTCAAGCGGGTTGAGCTGCGCTTCAAGAGACTCCAGCTCTTTTTGGTATTCCTGCAGCTGGGTATTTTTTATGAAAACAGACCGGATGCGTTCAAAGACGCTTCGGGATTTTTTGATCGCCTCCATTTTATCCAAGATGTCGTGCTTCTGTTTGACCAGCGCAGAAAGTTTTTTGTGGATTTTGTTCACTTCTTCCTCGGCGGTTTCCATTGTCTGCGTTGTCGTTTCCTGGAAGACCGGTGAGGTTTGTTCACCTCGGATGGTTTTCCGCAGGTTCTCGACATTCCGAGTCGTTTCGGCGGCCTCTTGCTGTTTGGATGGTTCCGCACGCTCCGACGTGCGTGATTTGCGCGGCGTCTCTCGTTTGCTCAAGAGGTCCTTGCTGATCCGTTCAATGTCTTCTGTCGATGGGCCGTTTTTTGGTTTGCGGACCGGCGTTGGTGGCTCTACGGCAAGGTCTTTCAGCTTGTCGAATTCCGCAGTCAGGTCATCGAACGACTTTGGTGTCTTATCCCGCATTTCGCGGCCGATCTGTGCGACCTGTTTTTCATCCGGTCCGGCAGGTCTTTCAAAATCAAATGACCGCAACTGTTCCTCTATCGTCGCAGCACGCTTCGGGCGTGTTTCCTGCAAACGCGCCAAGCCGGCTTGCAGGCGTTGCGCATCCGTCAGCCCACGAGCTTCATCCTTTGGGAGCGCGAGCATTAACGATGCGCGCAATTCTTTCATGTTGCGCGGCAGTTCGGCGACATCCGCAGCTGCGAGTTTTTCAAAGGGTTCGCGGACTTTGGCGTCTTCCGCTTCGGCGGCTTCGAGGTCGTTTGTTGCGTGACGCCCTTCGAGATCTTTCATCCCGCCGGAGAGCGCGCCTTCCATCTGCTCATCAAACGTCGGTTTGGCATGTTCGGCACGTTTGGTCAGCCGTTTTGGGGCCCGTTTGGACTTGGGGGCTTCGGCAAGGGGCGGGGCGTATTCGTGGCTGGGCATAAAGAGGTGAGATACGCGGAAGTATAACATAAAACGCCCCGACCAAGGAATGATGGCGGGGCGTGATTACGGATGGCTGTGGGCGCGTCACATGGCCACGTAGCGGGAGCGGGAGATGTGGCCGATGATTTCACTTTCCGAGCGTTGCATTTCTTGCAAACAGCGCTCGAAGGCGCGGCAAGGATGGCAGGAGTCCCAGGTGTCGAAGATGGCCGGTTGCGCGTCATCGTCGTTTTCGCAGGCGAGCGGGTACCAGCCCTGCAAGCGCAGGTGGCGGATAGCCCGCAAATCGTACGGGGCCGGGATGGCCGTGAACTCGTAGGTCCCATCGGGGCACGCCCGAAGGAAGATGCATGCGCCGGCATCATTGGCCGGCACGTCGTTCCCAATACTGATGTCACGCAACGCTCCGCATTTCATCTGGCGCTCCTTGTGCAAGTTGCTCTCCCCACTACAACGGATTTTTGGGGAAATGTCAAGCCTGGCACTACGACCAGAATTTGTACCACGGTTTTTTGGCGGCAGGTTTTGCGGGTTGCGCTTTTGGCGCTTCTGCCGGCCGCAGGTATGAGGGTTGTTCCGGGCCTGATGGGGCGTATTTTGGGCGGTCAGAGATCACGACTCGGCGCGCACTTAATTCGTCGGATTGCTGCAAGGTGTTCTCGATGCGCCGGACCATCTCCGCATTGCGCTGCGCGGTATGTTTGATCTGGTCCGTCTGGTGCGCGCCGAGCTTCTCCGCATAGTTGCCGAGCGTTTGGAGGTAGTCGTGGATGCCTTGGAGTTTGTTGCGGTAGTTCTTGATGCCATCCGCCGTGGCAAGCCCGTTCTGTTGGAATTTGATGAGCTCGCTCGAAAGCATCGCCGCTTCATCCAAGTGCAACTGCGAATATTCCAAATATTTTTGTGTGGCTTCTGCCGCCGCTTGCCGGTCGCTTTCTGCCGTCCGTTTGGGCCGTTCGCGCACGCCGCTGATCTCGTCTTCACTGTCGAGCATCGCTTGGCGCTGTTCAGGCGTCACGTGTGCGGGTTTTTGGGCCGCGGATTCTGGGGACTTCATATGGACGGAATAATATCACAAAACCCGCACGAGGCGGGTTTTGGATTGTCGGTCGGAGGGCGTGATGAATCTCGCCCCTACGCTTTGACGATCTTGGCGAACACGGCGGGGTACTGCTCCGCGATCTGCGAGAGCACCTTGCGGTCGAGTTCGATTTTGCGCTTCTTGAGGTCGTTGATGAGGACGCTGTAGCTCACTCCGAGTTCGCGGGCTGCCGCGTTGATGCGGATGGTCTGGAAGCCGCGGTTGTCGCGCTTCTTCAGCTTGCGGTCGCGGTAGGCGTTGACGCCGGCTTTGGTCGCGGCGACTTTGGCGAGGGTGATCTTGGATTTGCGCCCCCATTTCATGCCCTTGGTGCGGGCCAAAATGTTCTTACGGCGCTTGATGCGGTGGGTACCGCGTTTGACGCGTGGCATATCGGTTAGTTCTGTGGCATCAAGCCCTTAAGATTCTTGACGTACTGTTTGGCGATGGACTGGTCACGGCGCTTCTTGCGCGTGATCTTGCCCTTGTCGCGACCGTTAAAATGGTCTTGGCCGCCGTGGCGTTTGAGGAGTTTGCCGCTCTTCGTCACCTTGACGCGTTTGGCTGTTGCTTGGTGGGTTTTCATAATCGTTGGTTAGGATTTCCGGCCGACGATGGTGGAAACCATACCGCCTTGCCGCGTGACCGCTTGTTCAATAAAGAGTTGGTAGGTTTGTTCGATGGCCTTGGTGAAGTCGTTGATACGTTCGATCGCGATGTCGCCGTGGGCTTTTTCTCGGCCCCGCATCAGGATCTCGATTTTGAGCTTATCGCCTCCGGCCAGGAAGTCCAGCGCTTGCTTCTTCCGGACGTCGATGTCGTGCTGGCC
>JBAQQZ010000011.1:0-29359 GCA_049295615.1 Patescibacteria group bacterium | reverse complement strand
GGTTTGTTCCTGTGGTGCAAGCTGCACGCCATGGAATTTGAAAAAGTGACAGATGCCGACAGTACGTTGCCGAAATCCGTCGGGCATTCGTATTGCGTGCCGAACCGCGTGAATAAGGACGGGAAAGTCCCGTCGGTGCTGATGCGGCTTGCCGAGCGTGCAGGGCGGAGGATGCGTGCGCTCGGATTGCGTGCCGAGTCCGTCCATGTGACGGTCGGTTTCCGCGCCCCGACGTTTGCCGCGCCGACCGGGCCGTTTTGGACGCCGCTCTCGGGCCAAGGCGACAGCACATCGTTCACGCTTCCCGAACCTGCGGCGGATTCTTTCACGCTCGTCGGCACGACGCTTGATTTGCTGAGCGATATTTGGCACGGCGAACCGGTGAACTTCCTCGCTGTGACGTTTGCGGATTTGTCCGAACCTAATTTCCAAGCACGTCTGGATGACGGGAGGACAAGCGACAAGGAAAACTGGCTCAATATCCGCGACCGCCGTGTCCGCGCGTCGTCCGCCGTTGATTTTATCCGCGACCGCTACGGCGACGAAGCCATCATGTTCGGCCGGATGCTTGAGTTGGATGGCGAAGCGCCGGACCGAATTGGGTTCCGGAAGACGGAGGGGCTGGATGTACGGGGCGTGCAGTCAGGTTCGTCGGAGTTGCAGCGTGTGTCGGAAGCATGATGCAATGAGTTCCTATGAAACGCGTTGCGTTGCTGACCGGCGGGACAAGCTCGGAACGCGAGGTTGCGTTGAAGTCTGCTGCGGCAGTCCGCGGCTGGCTTGCCGCACAGCATGATGTGGCAGTCTATGATCTGCCACGCGACCTCGACCGTTTTATTGCCGAGCGTGCGTCATTCGACGTCGCCGTGCCGGTGTTCCATGGCAAAGGCGGTGAAGACGGGATCATCCAAGGTTTTTTGAAGACGCTCGGCGTCCCGTTCGTGTTTTCGGACGTTGAAGCACATGCCATCGGCATGGATAAGGTTGTCGCCAAAACAATCGTCGCGTCGGCAGGCGTTCCAACGACCACATCGCGCATCATCCAACGCGGCGAGTCCGGCGTGTTTGAGCGGCCGTCCGTCGTCAAAGTCCCGGATGGCGGCAGTTCGGTTGGGGTGTTCTTGGCGAAAGATGCGGCCGCATTCGAGGACGCCGTGCGGCAGGGGTTCGTACAATCGGACAGGCTGCTCGTCGAAGATTTTATCGAAGGCTGCGAGTTCACGGTCTCTGTGGTTGATCATGGCGGAAAGACTGTTGCGTTGCCGATCATTGAGATCCGTTCAAAAAAAGCGTTTTTCGATCTTGAAAGCAAATACGATCCCGTTCTAGCGGAAGAGTTGTGCCCGGCATTGATTCCATCAGACCTAACGGAGCGGCTTCAGGCTCTCGCGCTTCGCGCGCATCACGCGATTGGCGCGCGACATGTAACCCGGACGGACTTCATTGTCGATGTTCACGGCAATCCTTGGTTTCTTGAAATCAATACCATTCCGGGCATGACCGAGGTGTCGCTTTTACCCAAATCGGTGAAGGTTGCTGGGCTGACGATGGAAGAGCTGTTTGATGAATGGATCGCGACAGCAGGCTGATACGCACGTTATCAAATCGTTGCTTCTTTCAGCCGAAATTGGTAGCGTGCTACCACGAATATGGCATCCGGATATCCATTCCAAGACATCGAAAAAAAGTGGCAAGAAGAGTGGGAGAAGCAAGGCATCTACCATGCCAAAGATTTGCCTGCCTCCAAAAAAGACCAGAAATTTTACGGCCTAGTCGAGTTTCCGTACCCGTCCGGCGAAGGCCTGCACGTTGGCCATCCACGTTCGTACACCGCGATCGACATCATGACCCGCAAGCAGCGGATGGAAGGGAAAGACGTCCTCTATCCCATCGGTTGGGACGCGTTCGGGTTGCCGACGGAAAACTTCGCGATCAAGCATAAGATCAAGCCTGCCGACGCAACTAAGAAGAATGTTGCGAATTTTACGCGCCAGCTGAAGTCGTTGGGTTTTGGGTTTGATTGGTCACGCGAAATCAATACGACGGACCCGAAATACTATAAGTGGACGCAGTGGATGTTCCTGAAGTTTTTCAATAGTTATTTTGATGAGGTTGAAGGTCGTGCGATTCCGATCGATGAGTTGGCGATCCCTGATGCGGTCGAAGCCAAAGGCGAGATGGCTGTTCGTGCCTATGTTGATTCCCAGCGCATGGCATACAAGGGGGAGTCGACGATTAACTGGTGTCCGCGCTGCAAGATCGGCTTGGCGAATGAAGAAGCGCAGGGCGGCGTTTGCGAACGCTGCGGGTCACCGGTCGAAGAACGGAAGAAAGCGCAATGGATGATTCGGATTACGAAATATGCGGATCGTCTGATCGAAGATTTGGAAACCGTTGATTATCTCGAAAAGATCAAAGCCCAGCAGATCAATTGGATTGGACGCAGCGAAGGCGCGTATGTTGATTTTGCCGTCACGACGGAGAAGCGTGGCGCATTGGCCGATAAGCTGACCGTTTTCACGACGCGCCCCGACACATTGTTCGGTGCGACATATCTTGTGCTTGCTCCAGAACACCCATTGATCGAAACATGGCTGAAAGAAGGTGACATCACGAACGCGAAAGACGTCGTGAGCTATCAAGCGGGAACACGATTGAAGAGCGATCTTGAACGCCAGGAAAATAAAGAGAAGACGGGTATTGAGTTGAAAGGCGTCACGGCCAAGAATCCGGCGACGGGGGAAATGGTTCCGGTCTGGATGTCGGATTACGTCCTCGGTGGATACGGAACGGGCGCGATTATGGCGGTGCCGGCGCATGATGAGCGCGATTTTGCATTTGCGAAGAAATTCGGACTGCCGATCGTCCAAGTCGTGGCGGCGGCAGAAGGCAATCCATTTGAGGGTCTTCCTGCTGTTGGAGACGGCGTCGCCTTCAACTCCGGTCCGTTGAACGGTCTTTCAACCTCCGACGCCAAAGCCAAAATGATCGAATGGCTCGAACAGAATGGTTTCGGCCAAGCCATGACGACCTATCGCCTGCGCGACTGGGTCTTCTCCCGCCAGCGCTACTGGGGTGAACCGATCCCGATTATCATCTGCAAAACATGCGGCTTTGTTCCGGTCCCTGAAGACCAGTTGCCGCTCGTTTTGCCCGAGGTCGACAACTACGAACCGACGGATGTTGGCGAATCACCTTTGTCGTACATGCAGGAATGGGTCGTCACGACCTGTCCGCATTGCGGCAAAGAAGCGACGCGTGAGACGGACACGATGCCCAACTGGGCTGGGTCTTCATGGTATTTTTTGCGCTATTGCGACCCACAGAATGACAAGACGTTCGCCGATCCTGAGAAACTGAAATTCTGGATGCCGGTTGATCTGTACAACGGCGGAATGGAGCACACCACGCTGCACCTGTTGTACTCGCGATTTTGGTACAAAGTATTGTGGGACTTGGATTTGATCCCGCGTGAATGCGGCTCTGAACCGTACGCTAAACGCCGTTCGCATGCGCTGATCTTGGGCGAAGGTGGCATTAAGATGTCGAAATCCAAAGGCAACGTGGTGAACCCGGACGACATCGTGGCGCAATACGGCGCCGACGTGTTCCGCGTCTATGAAATGTTCATCGGCCCGTTTGATGCGGATGCGCCGTGGGATACGAACGGCATCGAAGGCGTGAAACGTTTCTTGGAAAAAGTCTGGCGCATGTTCGAGGCGGTGCCGTCGAAAGATGCGAAGTTGTCGGACGAAGCGGAAACGATTCTGAACCAAACCATCAAGAAAGTCGGCGATGATATCGAGGCGATGCGCTTTAACACGGCGGTTTCGGCGATGATGATTCTGGCGAATACATTGTCGGAAAATGAAACAGTCCCGACATACGCAGGCGAAGCGTTCCTGAAAGTTTTGGCGCCTTTCGCTCCGCATCTTGCCGAGCAGCTGTGGCATTCGTCGCTCGGCCATGATGATTCGATCCACGTCGGCGGATGGCCCACATTCGATGCGTCCAAGCTGTCTTCCGCCACGTTTGAGTTGGTGATCCAAGTTAACGGGAAAGTCCGTGATCGGATTACGGTTGAGAGCGGCATTTCAGAAGAAGATGCGAAAGCGCTCGCGCTGAAATCGGAAAGAGTCCAGGCGCAGATTGCAGGCAAAGAACCGCAGAAAGTGATCTACGTGAAAGGGAAATTGGTAAGCATCTCGATCTGACTATGAGCGAAAAGATGCCAAAAACGTTTTCCAGTGGCATAGAAGATGAGGAGGGGGTTTGGACACCCGAACTTTTGGAGCGAGCCAAGAAGCTTTTTGGGGAATGGGATAAGATCACGGACAATAAGACCGCAAAACGCGCCCTGTACGACATTATCCAGCGACGGAACCCACGTCTTGATGCCCAACAGCATGACCAGGAAGTCGCGAGCCTTACGAACGTAAATACGCGGTTCGCTCATGGAATGGCGCCGAATACCTCGCCGGAAAATTTTTTTGCCGTGATGGAACACGTCTTGCGCGAAGTCGAAAAAGCGAAAAAATCATCAAAGGGGTAATCCGATTGTTTGCCTTTTTTGTTGGAGATGGTAGCTGTGGAAGATGGGATTCTTCCGCCGTTTTGAAACTCCCGCAGCATTCACGGGCGTCTTGCTTGTCGCGTGCATCTTCGGCATCGCCGTCCATTCGGCGTTTCGGTATGCGAATCTTTCGCCGATGGAGTGGCTGATCGTTTGGCCATGTGTGATAGGACTCGTCTTGCTCCCAATCCCAAAGCGCGTGCGTCTTATCCTGGTTATTGGTATTGCCTGCCTGTTTGGTTTTTGGCGTTTTGATGTTGCGCCGCGCCCAAAACTCCGTTGGATTGATGGTGTGCCGTCGGAAATTCGTGCGCCGCTCACCGGTGAACCGTTCGTGACATTTTCTGTATGGCGCGATGTCGTGACGCAACGCATCGCGAGTGCCATGCCGCGCGATGAAGCGACGCTTGTCGCGAGTATGCTGTATGGCGACGACAACCTCTCGAAATCGCAAAAGGATGCATTCGAACTAGCCGGGCTGATGCATATCGTGGCAGTTTCGGGTTCGAATGTGACTTTTTTCATTGGCTTCGTACTGCTCATCTTGCACGCGCTTCGATTACGGCGGCGCACGATATTCGCGATCGCATCTTGTGCGATTATCGCCTTTGTCTGTTTTGTTGGGCCGACAGCTTCGATTCTGCGTGCGGGTTTCGTTGGGTGGTTGGTCTTGTTAGCGTATGAATTTGGTTTTTTAGTCCGGCGTGGACGGTTGTTGCTGTGCGCCGCCGTCATCATCTTGCTGATCGATCCCTGGCAGCTTGGGTTTGATGCCGGATTTGCAATCACGTTCTTGGCATTATGGGGTTTGCTCGAATGGACGCCGATTTTTGAGCATGCGTTCAAGTGGTTGCCGCAGCGTTTTGGGATCCGTCGGTTGTTTGCGGCAACTTCCAGTGCCACGCTGATGACCATCCCGTATACCATCTGGGCATTCCACCAACTTACGCTCGCCGGACTGCTGACGAATATTTTTGCGTGGCCACTCGTGCCGTTCGTGATGGGCTGGGGAGCGGTTGCGGCCATATGGGGAAATTTACCGGGCGCGCCGTTCATCGCCGGACCTGCGTATGGGTTGGCATGTGCGGTCGAGAAGATCGCAAATCTCGCATCTCTCGTCCCTTGGCTCGAATCAAACCATGTCAGCATGGATTTCCCGATGCTGCTCGCGACCTATTTGTTGATCGTCGCATTGTGGTGGAAGCTGCGGAAACCGCAAAAGTTATCAACAGAAGCCAAGGTGGCTTTAGAAAATCCTGTCAGTTTCTTGTCGACTGTCCGCGAGGGCTGACAGAAAATAGCGCGATATAAGTAGGGAAAAGCGGGAAATGTCGCATGCCCAAAAACGTCTCTGTTGGAACTTACAAACAACTTTTTTTGACTGGGTTATGCGAAATCTCGTACGGTGTATGTGTGGGTCACGAAGCCCGCACCTCGACACGCGAAGAGGCTGGAAACGAACGCACCGTAAAGCAAGGTCGACCGCGTTTGGCGCGCACAGGGAGAGAAGCGGCCCTGTGGCAGCGCCCCGGACTGGTCTGAACAACTGGTCCCGTGAAGACGCATTGAGGAATGTCGATCTCGCAGATGGAATACGCGTTTGGGAATCGTGACGGCGATGTCAGCGCCGCACGAGAGCCGTGACGTGAGTGGGACATCTTCTGCGGAAGATCGACCGCACGTCCGCAGGGCTCACGGTGTTATGCCGACGTCATGGGTACCGTTCAGGCGGGACGGACGCACGACACGCCCATCCAGCCTCTCGCGTCTCGCCTGCGCGCGACGTATCCTCTCTCTAATCATCCCAACTCTTATGCCACGTATTTCCCTCACCAACCGTACGATCGTGATCGGCGCCGTCGTCTTGCTGGCCGTCGCAGCACTCGCGTGGCGCCTGACGTCGCCTTCGTTCAAACAGCCGGGCACTTCATCGATGGCAACAGTTTCGAGTGCGTCATCAACCGACCAATCGTCAACATCATCAAGCCCCATCCCGGCATTCACGAGCGCGCGTTTTGATAGTGGGGATGCGCTAGGTGCCTTGGGCCCTGAATGGACGTTTTTGCGCCAGACGGACACGACGGATTCAAATGACTACGTCCCGCTCGCGGGCATGAAGTCGGTACGCGAGACCGTCGCCAAATTGATCGACAAACCGACTGAAATGATGTTCGACGAATACACCGTCATGGATGCCAAAGCGCTCCAGCAATCATTGGCATCGCCGCAGGTCCATAAGGCGACCATCAATGGACGTGATGGCTATATCATTCCCGTCGGTGGGATTGCCGGCGGAACCGGGTTCGCCATTGTGGGGACAGATTCCGTCCTCTTGATCCAGGACGCGAACGGCGCCTATTGGCCCACGGACGTCGCACCAGAAGTCCAATCATTCATCGGAGCGGTCCGGGTTCTCTAAGCTCTCTTTCTAAAAAAATCGGCGGGTGGCGTGGCGAACGTTTTCTCGTGGTGCCAGCAGGACCACGAAAAACGCGAGCCGCGACAGGACCCGCCGCACCACCACGTTCCTTCTCCCGTCCGGGATGCATCGCGGACGGAACAGGGAATTGTCCCTTACAACCTTCTGTCAGCTCCGGTGAGCTTTGATGGAGGATCACATGACTTCACGTTGGTACGCTCCATTCTCCCTCCTCGTTTTGTCCATGCTCGTGTGCACTGCGTCGTGCCATGGTTCGGAGACGCATCAGGATGACGCGCCCACTTCGTCAGACGAAGGCCTGACCATCGACCCGGCGACGGGCATCCCGTACGCGCTCGTCTTCCAGTTCCCGATCACGGGGTTCGATACGGCAGATTTCGGGTTCGGTTGGGCAGATGAGAACGACGCCTTCTGCATGCAGGAATCCGGCGGCGTCTGTATCTCGTACGGCTACCACTTGGCCCGCGACACGAACGTCGAAAAGACGCCTGTGGGAACGGTCGTCGTGGCTCCGGCAGACGGGATCGTCCGTATGACGACCGACGTCAAGCACGATGGGTACGGTTCGGACACGCAGTCCAACCCCGCGTACAAAGGCTGCGTGGTCGTGATCGAATCCGAGTTCGCGAACGGTAGCCGCTTCACGACGCTCCTCGGCCACATCAAGTGCGAGAGCGGCGTAGGATACAGCGCCGCTAACCAGGCCGGCAACCCGGCGGTCGGTACGATCGTGCACCGCGGCGACTACGTGGCGCACGTCAACCATTATTGGACGGGTGCCACCGAGACCATCGATTGGCACCATCTCCACTGGGGGATGCGCCACGGTGCGTATGTCTCGGGAAACGACGCGACCTACGTCCTCGGCTATGCGCCGAAGAGCGAGTTCACGATCGACCCGACGACGGGCATCTGGACCCATCCTGACTGGATGGATCCGTTCACCATCATCGCGGCCAACAACGATCCGGCCTTGAGCGCCACGGACGCCGTGCGCCACCACCCGTCGGGCAGCTTGCTCGAAGACAGTTCGGGCAACTACTGGCTCGTCACGGGCGATGCCTCGATCGGTCCGGTCTCGCCGCAAGTCATGGCGAGCGACCGGTACGACATGACCCAAGCGGTCCGCGTCTCGGACGACGAGTTGGGTTGCTACACCAAAGGCATGCCCATCGCGTCGCTCGGCAAGGTGACGCTCTATCAGCGTCCGGGGAGTTCGACGGTCGTCATGGCCTATGACGCCACGAAGACGCGCTACGACGTCATCCGTTGGGAAGCGTTGCTCTCGTGGGGGTTCGACAGTTCATCCCTCACGACCGATCTCGGAACCATCGGCTACATCGAAAGCACCTACGCGCCAAAAGGCTTTCGCCTGATGCGTCCCGGTACGCTCGTTAAAGCGGATGAACAGTCCGAAGTCGCGATCGTGACGGAGCAGCAAACGCGCAAGCCCATCGCGTCCGCCCAAGTGTTCGAAGACTTGGGCTTCGCCTGGGAACACGTGGTCTCGATCCCGCTGTCGGTCATCGACCAAGCCGCGGGAGCGCGCGACGCGATTCTCATCGACGAGACGGCGATCCAAGCGTGCGCCGTACCGCCTCCATGTCCCGGCGGTGGGACGTGCGGCGGCGGTGGTCCCGACATGCAAAACACGCCCGAAGTCTGCGACGGCAAGGACAATGACGGCAATGGCCTGGTCGACGAGATCTTCATGTGCTCACTTGGTGCAACCGACGGCCCGATCTGCGTCTCGTCGTGCGGCACGTCCGGGCAGCAAGTATGCGAAGCGCCGAACTGCTCTTGGGGAGCCTGCAAGCCGTTTCCCGAAAATTGCAGCAACGGCATCGACGACGATTGCAATGGGCTCATCGACTGCGATGATCCCGCCTGCTTCGGCACGCCCGACTGCATGTCGAGCGCGTCGTCGACGCCTATTCACCTGGTGTACCAGGGTCCGGCTTCGCCGGGCTCGATCGTCCTGAACGCTTGGTGGCAAGCACCGCAATCCGCGCCGCGCATGTGGGGAGCCGTACCGGATTGCACCGATACGACGCCCGGCGATGGCATCCTCGACTGCACGTTCAATCTCCTGTCCGGCACCGCACCCTTCGAGTTCCAAATCAACTTGCCGAACGGCCAGTTCTGGGGCGACGAGGCGTGCGACGCCATCGGCGGTTGTGGATCGACGGTCGGGACGCTCACGATCACGGGCCCGGACGGCAGCTTTAATGTGGGCATGGTCGCGAACAACCAAAGCGGCCAGCCTTATTTCAACGGCCACATCCCTGTCATTCCATAGCTTCTCGACCCCGCTGCGTTTTTGCTGCGGGGTCGTTCCATGTCCCCCTCTGCCTCTTAATGCAACGGGTGGCACGGCGAACGTTTTCTCGTGGTGCCAGCAGGACCACGAAAAACGCGAGCCGCGACAGGACCCGCTGCCATCACTTGATTCTTTTATCCACACTCAACCACTTGCGTGGTAAGGTGAAGTAGTTCAGAATAGAACAAAATTAGAACACCCCTATTATGCCCAAGAAACAACAGGACGAGCGCGACGAACGCCAACATGCTGCGCAGGATGCGATCGACCAAATCAAGGAACGGTTCGGTGAAGGCAGTATCATGCGCCTCGGCGAAGCCAAGAAGATGAACGTCGAAACCATCCCGACGGGTTGCCTGTCGCTCGACATCTCGCTTGGCGTGCTTGGCGTCCCGCGCGGACGCATCGTTGAAATTTACGGCCCAGAAGCCTCTGGCAAAACAACGCTTGCGCAGCATATCATCGCCGAAGTCCAAAAGATGGGCGGCATTGCCGCGTTCGTCGACGCCGAACACGCGCTCGACCCGGACTACGCCCGCAAAATCGGCGTGAACGTCGATGAGATGCTGATCTCGCAGCCTGACACCGGCGAACAAGCACTCGACATCGTCGAGACGCTGGTCCGTTCCAATGCCGTCGACGTGATCGTCATCGACTCCGTCGCGGCGCTTACGCCGAAGGCGGAAATCGAAGGCGAGATGGGTGATTCGCACATGGGGTTGCAAGCACGCCTCATGAGCCAAGCATTGCGCAAGCTCACGGCAATCGTGTCCAAGACCAAGACCTGTGTCATTTTCATCAACCAGATCCGCCAAAAGATCGGCGTGGTGTTCGGCAACCCAGAAACCACGACCGGTGGCGTGGCGCTCAAATTCTATTCGTCCGTGCGCATCGAAGTTCGGCGCAGCGCGCAGATCAAGATGGGCGAACGCATCATCGGCAACCGCGTCAAAGTGAAGATCGTGAAGAACAAGGTCGCCGCGCCGTTCCGCACCTGCGAATTCGACATCATGTACAACGAAGGCATCTCATTGACTGGCGACCTGCTCGACCTCGCCACGGAATACGGTGTCATCCGGAAGAACGGTAACTCGTACTCGTTCGGTGACGAGAAGCTCGGCGTTGGGCGCGAGACAGCCAAGCTCGGCTTGCGCGAACGCCCGGAACTCTTCCCGCAAATCCGCGAAAAAGTCATTGAGCTGTGGCGCGAACGCGAGCGTGCGGAGAATTCGTTTTCGACCCCTGCGCTGCCTCCCGCTGGTACAGGCGGTGACGAGTTGCCTCCGCCTGAAGACCTATAAAAATTGCGTAAATATCGATAAAGCCGTCGGGAGTGTATCTTTCGGCGGCTTTTCTGTTTCGTGTGTTTCGGTTACAGTTCCGGCCGTATGGCCCGGCATTCCAAATGGCACAAAGTACGGCAATTTAAAGGCGCAATCGATGCCAAACGCGCAGCCTCGTTTACCAAGCTCTCGCATGAGATTACGGTTGCCGTGAAAGAAAAAGGACCGGACGTAGCGACGAATGTGCGTCTCAAAGTTGCCATCGAACGCGCAAAAAAAGCGTCGATGACGAAAGACACGATCGAGCGTGCGATCCAACGTGGCGCGGGAGGCTCGGGAGAAGGACAACTCGAATCGCCGATCTATGAAGCGTATGCACCAGGTGGGACGGCGCTTGTCATCGAATGTCTTACGGACAACAAGAACCGTTCGACGAACGACGTGAAGCACATGGTCGCGAAGGCGGGAGGGACATTGGCGTCGTCGGGAGCAGTGACGTATTTGTTCGACCGTGTTGGTGTCGTGCGAATTGTTCCCGCGATCCCACCTGACAGACGTGACGAGGCCGAACTTTCGTTGATCGACGCTGGCACAGCAGACATCGTCCACGATGAGGAAGGGACCGACGTACGCTGCGTACCGTCTGGCCTTGGCCAAGTCGCAGACGCAGCGCAGAAGCTGGGATTCACAGTCGATTCTGCGGAATTCGAATGGATCCCCAAGATCACGATCGAAACCGACGAAGCAACCGGACTCGCGGTCTCGGAATTGATCGAGCAACTTGAAGCGTTGGATGACGTATCCCGTGTTTCCTCCAACCTCGCATGACGACGCCTCTTCGCATCCTCGGCGTTGACCCTGGTTTTGACCGGACAGGTTTCGGCTTCATCGAGTCACGCGGGAGTGACGCGACCTGGTTGGCGCACGGCTGCATCCAAACGGACGCTTCAGATGGTTTTTCTGACCGGCTCAAAGTCGTCCGTGATGAATTGCAAAAACTGCTCGCACGACATCAGCCAACCTGCGTCGCCGTCGAGCAACTGTTTTTTTCAAACAACGCCAAGACCGCAATCAAGGTCGGGATGGCACGTGGCGTCATCCTGTTGGCGATTGCGGATGCCGGCGTGCCACTTGTCGAGCTGACGCCAAACCAAGTGAAGCAAGGGATCGCCGGCTGGGGAGGCGCGGACAAGAAGCAGGTGCAGGGCATGGTGCAACGCGTCTTGAAGTTGAAAGACATCCCCAAACCTGACGACGCCGCGGATGCGCTCGCCATCGCCATTGTTGGTGCGATGTTGTATAAACGGGAGACGCTTTTATGAAATGGTTCCTTCTTCTTGCGGCTGCAAGCCTGGTCGCATTCGGCGCCGGCTGCGTGCAGTCGTCGCAAGCGTTTGAAGTCACGTCGCCTGATGGCAGCGTCATTTCAGGCGGCGACGGAATGTCCGGGGCTGGGATTATCGCGCCAGCATTCTCACAGCAACCCACGATTTCCGGCATGTCCGGTGCAGGTGCGCTACAATAGGCGCGTATGCCACGCCCCTCCAAAGACCCGAACGCTTCCCATCTTTTGCATGATGAGCTAACGCATGATTGGGTGATCTCGGCTCCTGTGCGAGCGAAACGCCCGGACGGTTCGAAGAAAACCGTTGACCGGTTTTCACTAGCCGCACTCCGCGAGGAACATATCCTAGCGGTCTATGGCAAAGCGCCGCACGAAGTGATGGCCATCGAAAACCGTTTTCCGGTTTTTCATCAAGACAAAGAAGTGTACGGTCGGCAGGAGATTCTGATCGAAGGCAACGGCCGCGCGCCGTTCTCGTCGTTCTCCGTTGCGCAAATCAAGACCACGCTCGACGCCATGATGGAGCGTTCAAACGTTTTTCGTGCTGATAAGAAGTTGAAATACCTCGTTGCGTTCAAGAATGACGGCCATGCCGCAGGCGCGTCGCAACCCCATCCGCATTCGCAGATGTTCGGCATGGCGTTTGTTCCGGAACGCGCGAAGCTGCTTTGGTCCCGAAGCCTCGAGCTCCGCCGGAAAGGAAAGAACGTCCATCGCCAAGCGCTGCGTGACGCGACGAAAACGTTGATGATTTTTTCGGATCAGAACGTCGTCGCGTTTGCGCATCCGACGGGACGTTTGCCGTATGAAGTACGCATCGTGACGCGCCGTGCCGTCGATAACATCACCGAAACGACGCCGGCGGAACGTTCGTCGCTCGCCAAAGCGTTGCATGCGCTCATGCCGCTCATCCGCGCGCGAGGATTTTCCTATAATTTTTTCTTCCACGACGTGTTCGGCGAAAAAAGCGAGATGTTCGAGATCCGGTTTGCATCACGCTCAAATGTCTGGGGAGGTTTTGAATTGGATGCGGGCGTGTTCGTGAACCCAGTGCCGCCAGAAACCGCGGCCGAGGAATATCGGTTGGCATTAAGAAAATAAGTGAAGATTGTCATCCTCCCCGGAGGGGTCCCGACGGAGGAGGGAGAGCGAAGCGAAGGATCTTCCAATTAAAACCCCACGCGTGACGCCTCGCTAGCCGTTCCCAGTTGAAGGTCCCTCGTCGCTCCGACTTCCCTCGGGATGACAGTTCTTTATATAAAAAAAGACCGCACCCGAGAGAGCGGTCCGTGTTGAGGACCTTGGAGTGCGGTTATGCGTGTGGCGGCAGACGTTCTGCATCGAGCTGTTTCGTCCGTTCGAGTGCGTTGGCGTTCGTCGTCTTCACGAGCCTTCCTTCGTCATCGGTTTCCAGAAGATGAGCGTCCCGATGCCGGCGAGGAGGCCGACGAGCTGGGCGATCATGGCCGTCAGGCCGAAGACGATTGCTGCAAGGAGCTTGTCCATATCCCTCACAATCCCGGCACGAGCGTCGGGCGTACGCCGAACGCTTCGCAGATGGCATGGTAATCGCGCGCAGCCTTTTCGAAGCCGGCCTTGCGGCACGCATCGTAGTCGTCAAGGACGCGCAGGAGCGCCCGGGCGCAGTCCGTGACTTCGGTGAAGTCGGGGCCCTTCATCCGGTTCAGGACATCATCGCACAGCGCGCGCAGCGTGGCGTGGTCGATCGGCGTCGCGCCTTCGCGGCTCGTCTCATAGAGCGCCTGGTTCAAGCCATGCATGGCTTCGCAGATCGCCGGGTTCAAGGTCATCCGTTCCATTTCATCCCTCCTGTAGAAGCGTTGTCGGACAACGTACATATAGAGAAAAACGCTAGTCCTGTCAATCCCCAAAACAAAGACCGCACCCGAGAGTGAGGCCCTTGGAAGGACCGCGGGTGCGGTTAGCGGATGAGCTACTCCTTGAAGTCTGAGGGGATCATGACGACGGGGTTGTGCTGTTGATCGTAACCCAGAATGTAGACTGACCTGCTTGCGAGGTGGAGCAGCGGACGGAAAAGTCCGATATCGAGCGAATTGCTTCCGAGGATATTTGCGAAGCAGATGAAGAGCGCCTCTTCGATCGATGCATCAGTGTTGTGTTGGATGCGATGGCTATGGCGGAACTGGAAATGACTTGCGAAGATCGTCTGCTCCATGCACATGCGTACGCTTGCGTTGAGTACAGCTGAGTTTTGCGGATTCAGCCGCTTGCGCGTCATGCGTCCGAATCGCTCATGGAGTTCACGGCCCAGAGAATGGGTGAGGGTCAACAGCGCCCCTCGAGAGTCGTACTCGGTATAGACGCTAATGTGTTTAGACTTCTCCCAGAACAGAGCGGTAGCCACTTGAGCATTGAGATCCCCGGCGAGAGTCTCCTTTTGATGGCTGACTTCCCGGTCAATCGCTCCGAGTTCTTTCAAGAACTCCATAATACGTGCCTCGTGGGCGGGAAGGTGGCTCTGCAAAAACGTCTGAAGCTGCTTGATACCCATTTATTCATTCCTCCGTATGTGGGTACTTGTTTTTAAACATTTTTACGTCTTTTTGTCAAGTGATCAAGCGCCTGTTTTCCCATTGTTTTCCGCATCTTCCCATGCTACTATTTACCCACTCCAAACCCCCAAAAACACGGCTGAAATATGCAATTATTCTGGCATGGATACTCCTCGGTTCGCATCGAAGCCAAGATCGGCGAACAAGAGGTTACATTGTTGACTGATCCGTTCGAGAACGAAGCTGGTTTGCGTTTCCCGCGTACGGTTGCGCCTGACATCCTCGTCCTCTCGAACCAGGACAAATCCCGCTTCAACTTGGAAGGAGTCCAAGGCACGCCGTTCGTGATTGCCGACCCGGGCGAATACGAAGTAAAGGGACTGTACATCCAATCGATCCAGGACCCGACACTCGACGCGGAAGAAAAACTCCGTCCGTTGATGTTTCGCTTCGTGGTCGAAGGCATGTCGATCGCCTTCTTGGGACAACTCAAGCGCAAGCTCACATCGTTCGAGATTGAAGAGCTCGACGACGTCGACATCCTCCTCTTGCCTGTCGGTGGTGGCGAAGTCATGGACTCCAAACTTGCGAGTGATACCATTGGAGATATCGAGCCGCGCATGGTCGTCCCGCTTCACTTCGACATCCCCGGCATCAAGACCAAACTCGCCAACGTCGATACGTTCTGCAAAGCCCTCGGCGTGTGCAAGCGGCAGGATCTCAACAAGCTCAAGATCACTAAGAAAGATTTGCCGGTGGAAGACTTGCTCGTGACGGTCCTCGAACGCGCCTAAAAAATATGCCCAAGAGCCCGAACCCCTACGGTGAAGACAAGAAACGCGTTGCGCCAAAAAAGCGCAGCACCGTCCGTCGTGCACCGGCAGCAGCACGCGCCAAGCCGCTCAAAAAAGTGGTCGTGCCCATCGTTTCGCGCGGACCGAGCTTGCTGCTCTCGCCAGACGAAAAACGCGGGATGATCATGGCACATGCGTCCATGCGTGGGTCACGCGACCCGGTGCAGATGGCGACACTGTGGGCAGGCGTGGCGGCGGCGTTCATCGTGATCGTCGGTGCGTGGGCTTGGGCGTTTGGGCCGAGCTTGTTGCAAGCTGCCGGCCATCCGCTTAACTCAGGCCTTGTCGAGACCGAGCAGGGCGCGGAGCAGATCAAGCAACAAGTTGATGCCTACGCGCAGACGAGCGAATTGAAACAAGAGCTCGACCAAGCCTCCGCGCAACTGGATTCGTTCTCAACGCAAGCTGCGGTTGAGCAGCAGACCGTTGATAGCATTGCGGCTTCGGTCAATGCCTCATCATCGGCAAATGGGTCGCGTGACGTCTTCCAGCCAGCCCCGAAGGCGCCTGTCACCAAACCCGTCACTCCGTAATCCTCACACAATTTTTCCTGGACTGTATGGACGAAAAAGACCTCGAGCAGAAAGCGTTCGAACCCGTAAAGGGCGTTGCGCAGCAAGACATCGTCGAAGAGATGCGCAAGGCGTTCCTCGACTACGCCATGAGCGTGATCGTGGACCGTGCCTTGCCGGATGTGCGCGACGGCTTGAAGCCGGTGCACCGCCGCATTCTGTATTCGATGTGGCAGTCGGGCTTGCGTTCCACGGCCAAGTTCAAGAAGTGCGCCACGGTCGTCGGTGACGTGCTCGGCAAATACCACCCGCACGGCGACAGCGCGGTCTACGAATCCCTCGTCCGCATGGCGCAGGATTTTTCGTTGCGCTATATGTTGGTCCGCGGCCAGGGAAACTTCGGTTCGATCGACGGCGACTCGGCCGCTGCCTACCGCTACACCGAGTCCAAACTCCAGGCGATCGCCGAGGAGATGTTGCTCGACATCGAGAAAGAAACCGTCGATTTCCGCCCGAACTACGACGGTTCCACCAAAGAGCCGACCGTTTTGCCGGCCAAACTCCCGAACTTGCTGTTGAACGGCACGCTCGGCATCGCCGTCGGCATGGCGACGAATATCCCGCCGCACAACCTCACAGAAATCTGCGAGGCGATCATCGGCCTGATCGAAAATCCGGAAATCACGATCGACGAGATGATGCAACACGTCAAAGGCCCGGACTTCCCGACCGGCGGCATCGTGTATGACGTGAACGAGATCAAGCAGGCCTATGCCACCGGCAAAGGCGGCATCGTGATGCGTGCCAAGACGGACATCGTCGAAGAAAAGAACGGCCAGTTCCGCATCATCGTGAGCGAAATCCCGTACCAGGTGAACAAATCCACGCTCATCGAGCGCATCGCCGAACTCGTGCAAGAGAAAAAGATTGAAGGCATCCGCGACTTGCGTGACGAGTCCAACAAGGACGGCATCCGCATTGTGATCGAGCTCAAGAAAGACGCGTATCCCAAGAAAGTCCTGAACCACCTGTTCAAGATGTCGCAGCTCCAGGAAACGTTCCACGTGAACATGCTGGCGCTCGTTGATGGCATCCAGCCGCGCGTGTTGACCCTCAAGAACATCCTCGAGGAATACCTCAAGCACCGCCAAACCATCGTCCGCCGCCGCACCGAATACGATTTGGCACGTGCCAAGGAACGTGCGCACATCCTCGAAGGGTTGCGCATTGCGCTCATCAAGATCGATGACGTGATCGAGACCATCAAGAAGTCCAAAGACAAGGACGAAGCGCGCGTCAATTTGATGAAGAAGTTCAAGTTGAGTGAGATTCAGTCAACGGCTATCTTGGAAATGCGTCTTCAAGCCTTGGCGAACCTTGAACGCCTCCGTGTCGAACAGGAATACAACGAGAAGATGGACCTCATCAAGGAGCTCGAGTCCATCTTGAAGTCGCCCAAGCGGATGCTCGACATCATCAAGAAAGAAGTCCTCGACCTCAAAGAAAAATACGGCGACGAACGCCGCACGCAGGTCGTGAAAACGCCGGTCGGCGAGTTCTCGGTGGAGGATTTGATCCCCGAAGAAGCCACGATCGTGATGCTTACGGCCGACGGCTACATCAAGCGCTTGCCGCCCGACACCTTCCGCACCCAAGCGCGTGGTGGCAAAGGCGTGGCCGGCATGACGGCCAAGGATGAAGACCAGATCGAACATCTCTTTTCGACCAACACGCATGCCGAGATCATGTTCTTCACGACGCGCGGCCGCGTGTTCCAGCTCCAGGCCTACGAAGTCCCGCAGGGGAGCCGCACGTCCAAGGGCCAAGCCATCGTGAACTTCCTCCAGCTCGCGCCGGGCGAAAAAGTCGCGACCATGTTGCCCATGGCTGAAGTCGAAGGCGACAAGTTCCTTGTGATGGTCACGAACCAAGGCACGATCAAGAAAACCGCCATCGAAGATTTCAAGAACGTCCGCCGCTCCGGCCTGATTGCGATCAACCTGAAAGAAGGTGACGACTTGAAGTGGGTAAAACCGTCATCCGGCAAGGATGAAATCGTCCTCGTGACGAAGAACGGCCAAGCCATCCGCTTTGAAGAAAACGACGTCCGCGCCATGGGCCGGACTGCGGCTGGCGTGCGCGGCGTGAACCTCAAAAAGAACGACAGCGTCGTCGGCATGGACGTGGTTGTCCCGGCACTCGTCAAAAAAGGCCACCTCCAACTCTTCACCCTGGCCGAAAACGGCCTCGGCAAGCGCACCAACCTCTCGGAATACAAAGTCCAAGGACGCGGAGGGTCAGGCATCCACACGATGAAAGTCACGGCGAAGACGGGTGGAGTGATTGCCGCATACGTTTCGTCGGAGCAGGAAGATTACGATTTAATTCTGATTTCGAAGAAGGGAATTGTGATTCGCGTCCCGTTCAAGAGCGTGCCATCGTTGGGTCGCGATACGCAGGGCGTACGGATTATGCGCTTCAAAGAAGAAGGCGACCTCGTGTCGAGCGTTACTTTCATCGAAGGAGGGAAGAAGGAGGAGGGGGAATAACGTCGAATATTAAATCCAAAATAAAAAAGTTCAGAGGTTCTTATTTGAAAAACCCTGATTTTTTTGAGATTCCTTGCCGTGTACGGAGCCTTGACAAAAGGCTCCGTGTGCTATACTTTATACGTGTATCACGATTGAGAGAGTCCTCCTGGGGTTCCGTCCCCAACGGGGGCTTTTTCTTTTTTAGCTATCCCGTATATTCCAAACTGGATTTTTTCTCACTTAAAAAATCAATCGTCGCGCCCTGTCCCATGAGGCGCGTCAAAAGAACGGAGCATCCCTGAGGCGATGGGGCGATGACTTTTTCCAGTTTATCATTTTCTTTAAGGTGCTTTATCAAACAATGATAATCACCGTCACCAGCGACAACTACGGCTTTATCATAGTTAGGCAAGTCAATCATGCAACGTAAGACTAATTCTGCGTCGCAGTTTCCCTTGATCTTGCCGTCCCTTAATTTAAGGGTTGGCTTGAAATCTAAAATATAGCCGCAGGCTTGTAGGTTTTGGTGGAGATTTTTTTCGTCTGGGTTGTAGCCGATGAACATGTATGCCCGTTTAACGGCATATTTTTCAGCCAAATAGGTACGAAAGCGAGCATAGTTCAAGCGCCATCCAAGTTGCTTGATTCCAAGATGGAGGTTCGCGCTATCGATAAATGCAAAATTGTTTTCTTTTTTTGCTGGCATGAATGGATGCTGCCACTAAACTATGAAAAGATCAAGGCTGCCTTTGTCCGGATATTTTTCTAATCAATCATTACATAAAATTGCTTATATACTGTATTATATGTACATGGCCAACCTCAAAAATCCGCGCCTTGTAGCAATCGTCGTGATAGTCGCAATTCTCGTGTTCGTTTTTTACTGGTTTGAATTGAGACCTATGGGTATTAAAAAGTACTGTGCTTCGACCAGCGTCGTACCCGCAACACAGACTTCTGGCTACATTGTTGATCAAGCTCTCTACGACTCCTGTCTCAAATTCCAAGGTCTATAGTATTTATCAGAATCTTATCTAAGAAAAATCTCCGGCACATGACCGGAGATTTTTCTTTCTGCCTGCTTAGGTCAAAATCTTATCAATCAACCCGTACGCCATGGCCTGCTTCGGGTCCATGAAGTTGTCGCGTTCGGTGTCTTCTTCGATCTTCTTCATGTTTTGCCCGCTGTGCTTGGCCATGAGCTTGTTGAGCTGTTCTTTGAGCTTCAGCATACGTTCGGCGCGGATCTTGATGTCGGTCGCTTGGCCTTCCATGCCGCCCAGGATCTGGTGGATCATGATCTCGGAGTTGGGGAGCGCGAAGCGTTTGCCTTTGGCGCCGCCGTTCAAGAGGAACGCGCCCATCGAGGCTGCCATGCCGAGGCAGATGGTCGAGACGTCGCAGGCCACATGCTGCATGGTGTCGTAGATCGCGAGGCCGGCCGTCACGCTGCCGCCGGGGGAGTTGATGTAGAGCTTGATGTCTTTGGTCTTGTCCTGGCTTTCGAGGAACAGCATCTGCGCAATGATGATGTTTGCCACGTCATCGTCGATTGCTGAACCAAGCATGATGATGCGGTCCTTTAGCAAACGAGAATAGATGTCATACGCTCGTTCGCCGTAGTTGGTTTTTTCGATCACCGTCGGCACGAGGTAATTTGATTGGAATTCGTGGGGGTTTTTCATACGAAAAGAAGTATAGGATTAGCACTCAAAGATTGCAAGTGCTAATCAGACGGCCACAATTCTTGCCCCCTCTTTCGTCTCCTCAATCCGTCCCGAGACCGTAAATCCTGCCGCCTTCTTGTGCCCGCCTCCGCCGAGGAGTTTCGCGACTTTTGAGACATCGCGGTTCACGCTTCTGAACGAGCCTTTGACTGTGCCGTTGCCGAGGTCATGCAGGACGAGGATGGCGTCCGTCCCGCCGGCGACGGCGTTGAGGAAGTTTGATGCGCCTTCGACGATTTCTTTGGGCATGTCTCCCAAATCGTTTTTCAGGATGTAGGTTGAGACCAAGTCGTACTTCTCGTTGTAGTGGAGGCGCGACAGCATCAAGCCCCAGACTTTGAGAGCATCGATCGTTTTGTCGTGGAGCGTGTGTTTCAGGATGTCTTGGTGTCTCGCGCCAGCAGCCAACAGTTTTCCTGCGGCCTCCATGCTTTTCACGTTTGTCGCGGCGTTCGAGAAGTTCGAAGTGTCCGTAAGCAATCCTGTCAGCAGCGACGTTGCCATTTTAGGATCGATGAAAACGTTTCCTTCTTCATACAGCTTAAAAATAACTTCGGCCGTCGAGCTGGCGTCGGTCAGGACGATGTTGATGTCGGCGTAATGTTCGTTCGTCACGTGATGGTCGAAGTTCACGAGTACATACGGCTTCGGAATGTTCGGGACGAACTGGTCCACGCCGCAATAGCGCAAATCGCCTGAGTCGAAAATCAGCACGAGGTCATATTGTTTCTCAAACACCGCCGGATCGTTCGTGTAGCGATGGATATTGTCGATATAGCGGAAGGTCGGCGGCGGGACGTCGAGGCAAAACACGGTTACATCCTTCTGCTCGCGGAGCAGCCAGTTCAATACGCTGGAGCTGGAACCCAACGTGTCGCCATCCGGCTTTTTGTGGGCCACAAGCAAAATCCGGTCCGCTTTACGGACTTCTTCGTGGACTTGGCCAAACAGTTGGCTGGGGGAGGACATGGCAATGGAGTAACCTAAACCAATACGGCGAAAGCGTCAATCCTTGGTATTTAAAAGCGCCCTTGTCCGTGGAGGTGGACAAGGGCGCGAGTCACGTTTTCTTGAGGCCGAAGACAACGTCGGGATCGACCTTTTGGGTGCCTTTGAAGAAACGCACGTTATCGCCTGCGAGGGCGATCGAGCGTTTGAAGGGCGAGAGGCCCAGGTACTCTTTACGCGTGTAACGGTGCTTGGTGCCATCCGCGTCGACGAGTTCCACGCGGTCGTAGTCCTCATCGTCGTTGCCGCTGAAGAGGCCCACGTCACGTCCCCTTCAGCGTAGCGATTTCCTTCTCGAGAGCTTCGATCCGGGCCCGTGCCCGCAGGAGCATGGCGTCGATGCCGCCGCTCTCTTCGGCGGCCTCACGTTGCACGCGCAGGAATTTGAAGCAGAAGACGATCAGGGAAGCGGCGCACAGGATGACCCAGAATGCGTGTTCGAGGAACCTCCACCATTCGGGGTTCAGGATCCCATAGACCGACTCCGGCCACAGGATGCCCCGGATAAGGTGGTCGAGCGCGATCGTGATGGTCGCGATGGCGAGCACGCCCCAGTCGAGGTAGAAGGCGAGGAGCGCGAGGCTCCCGAAGACGTGGAAGTGGGTCTCGATGCGGCCTCCCGTCAGGTGGATGAGGAGCGCCGAGTACAGCATTTGCGCGACGGCGACGGTATAGCGCGTGGCGGCCGTACCGGACTTCTTCCAGATGAGCAGGAGCGGCAAGCTGATGATCGCGAGGCCGAGGAAGATGGCGATCCACACGTGCAGGTTCAGGACTTTCGTCTTGCCTGCCCAGGTATACGGCGACCAGACGATCGCGATCAGGATGCCGAACAGCCACTCGGCAAGGAACACCGTGGCGAACAGCTTGTCGGCCCTCCGGATCTGGTTTTGCAGGGAGCGATCGTACCGTTGCTTCGTGCGTTCGATGATCCCTTCGACCGCTTCGTTCGTGCTCTGTGCAGATTCCGGATTCATCGCGTCTCCTTTTTCTCATCCAGTTCGCATCCAAATACGGGACCGTCGCTCCGATCGGCCTTACCGGTCGTCACGAGCGAGACGATGCGTTCTTGTCCCAAGCTGTCTCCCTCATGGCTGCGTTCGGCCGTGATGCCGCCCGCATAGGCGAGGTTCCCGGTGTTGTCGTACAGCACGACCGCACCGGAGGTCTTGGCGCCGAAGCGCTGCGCTTCGTCGCCGTCCTCGTCCACGATGCGGGTGTCCGGCAAGCCGGTTGCCCGGTCGCGCAAGCTGCGTTCGACAAGGTCTTTCTCCTCGTCGCTGTCGCGGACGAATACGATTTCGGTGGCCAGACGTCCGCGCAAACGCGTCGTCAGCTTGCCGAGTTCCGTCAGGCTCGCACGCGAACAGGGGCAATGCGGATGCACGAACATGACGAGCGTGTAGCGGTCGCTCGCACGCACGAGGCGGGTCGCAGGCGGCCAAGTCGCCGGTGCGTGCGTGCCGGTACCCGGCGTCGACGCGTAGCGCCAGGTGAATCCGAAGCCCGCCCCGATGGCGACGATCCAGAGCGCACCTGCCACAATCCAAGCTTTCTGTTTCCAAATGGTTGATGCGTTCAAGGTGCAACTCCTTTTTTGTCCGCCGACCATCGGCAGACGGGGGAGGTGTATCGAAAAAAGGACGTTCAGTCAATCTGCAGATATGAAAAGCGCCAAGCGGGTGAGGCTTGGCGCGGTACGTCAGTCGTCGAGGAGATCAGTGTTCGACGATCTGGAGGTAGCGGCGCTCGGGGGTGAGCCAGGTGTTGAGCGTCACCATGAAGTCTTCGAAGGACCAATTGTTCAGTGAGGTGAGCCGTTGCTGGATCGTGCGGATAGGGCTGCCCGAGAGCAGACGCGTATTCGCGTACTCAACGGTCGCGACGCCCGTCTTATCCATCAGCTTGAGATTAAGGGCCTTCTCTTGCTTGTAGTTCGCGAAGCTGCGCCGCAGCGCGTCGACATCGTTCAGTGACGAATGCACGGCGTCCATCACAATGTCTTTCTTATCCGGCGCCACGCTCGTACCGAGAGAGATGTGTCCGTGGTCGTGGTAGAAGCCCGTGCTCGGCCCGAATCCATAGCTCGCCTTGAGACCTTCGCGGATTTTCTCGTTGTAGAAGCTCTTCAGGACTTGCGTCACGCGGCGCGCGCTGGCCGCCGTCCCCGCGGGAACCGTCCAGGAATACGAGAGATCGAGCTTGGAAGCCGGGCGTTGCGTCTCGCGCGCGAAGAACCGTTGGGGAACCGTTGGCGTCGTTGCCGGGAACGGATCGAGCGTCGGTTTCGCCGCCGCCGCTCCGTTCTCGAGAGTCATCTCGCGCTCGATCAGGCTGCAGAATCGCGTCATTTCCATCCCGCCGAGACCGATGATCTCCAGGTTATCCAGATGGAAATACGTTTCGTGCATGGTGCGCGCATCCGTTTGAGTAAGCGCGTCGAGTACGTCGTCTTCCGGGACTCCGGTCATGGATCCGAGGCGGTGCTCCCCATAGAGAGCCTTCATCATCGCCGCCCTAATCGTGCGTTCGCGAGTGGTGCCCTTCTGAGCACGCTCACCGCGTACGATATCCAGGTCCTTCTTGTACTCCCCGGCAAACGACGGGTGGAAAATGTGGTCGCGCAAGAACGCGACCAAGGCGGCGGCGTTGTCCTCGGCCGTACTCCCGCTGAACCACATGCCTTCGGGCCCGGTCACGCCCAGCATCAGCTGTAACCCCTGCTCTGCACCCCAGGAGAAGATCTCCATAAGGTTACGCAGCGGTTTCCCCACGGTTCCGTTGGAGAGATGGTGCTCGAGCACATGTGCGCAGCCCTCCTTGCCGATCGGATCGTAGCGGGTCCCCACATGGATGAGGAACAGGACGTGGACCCACGGCACATTCCGTTCTTGGTAATGGACCTTGAGCCCGTTCGAGAGCGTCGTCGTGTCAAAGTGCATCGGATCTTTCAATGAGACCTCCGGTTTGGGTGAGATGCCGATGCCGTGGATATACCAAAAAACGGCAGAGCCGTCAATCCTACAGCTCTCCTTTCTTCTTCAACTCATTGATCGTGTCATCGATGTCCCCGACATACGCTTCTGACTCGTCAAACGCCCAAAACAGATCTGGGATGCGGCGCAGGCGAAGTTTCTCGGCCAGACCTTCTTTAATTTCCTTCTTGAACATGGTGAGGCTCCGGATGACTTCTTTTTCCATCGTCGCAGGTAAAACAGACAACACGCCCTTGGCATGCAGCGTGTCACGGGTGATTTTGGCGTCCATCACGGTCACGAGCGTTCCTTTGGGGAATTCCACCCGTTCAGCCAACACCGCGGCGAGGGCGTCGCGGAAGTGTTGCATGCCACCGCCTTCTTCGAGACGTTTGGTGTGGGGGACTTTCTTGGGCATATTCGGTTAGAGCCTAGCATATCAGCGAGAAAAGACGAGGGGAATCATTGACAATCGGCATTTTTTGAGGTAGACCGTAGGTGGAGGTAATCGTGTTCCATTTTAAGACCGATCTCAAGCGTGACCTGATTCTCGTGGGCGACAGCCTGCTCTCTGCATGCGCATTCCCGGGGATGGCCTTGGCCAACCACGTGTCCCGCGGACCGTCCCAGCTCCCGCTCGGCATCGTCATGACGGTGTTCGCTGCTCCCGTGACCGTACCGGCAATGCTCGTATTCGGCCCTGTGCTCGCGGCGTACGGGGGATATTTCGGAGTGAAGGAGATCCGCCTGGAGATTGAGGCAGAAGAACGGCGCCAGCGTAGGGACGATCAAGGGGAATAGCCATGCCTCAAGATTTATGGATTACGCGTGAGGGTGAACTCGTGCGTGATGACGGAAAGATGATCCGCGACTTCCATCAGAATCGGCATGTGGGACAGGCACGGTTGGTCGACTTCGTCGCCGAGCTTGTCGAGGACGGGGAGCTGACCCTGCAGCAAATCGTCGACGCCTGCGAGGAGCGCCGTCGCGTCCAGGGGGACTTCTACCGCCGCGCCCCGGTCAGCCTGCCTGCGCCAAGCGGAGCCATGTATGCGTCGTGCTCCGACATGCATAGCGACTGCACGTTGCGCAAGATTTGGTGAGCAGCGTCTTGAAGCTCAAGGGAAAAACAGCCGGCCTGGCTGGAGTTCCCTTGAGTCTTTTCATATAAAAAACACCAACGCCCCGACGGAGAACCCGTGCGGGGCGGAGGAGAGAAGGCGGCTCGTGCCGCGTGTCACTTATTGAAGATGCGCTTGAGGTCGGCGTTCTCTTCTTGCTGCATGCTCATCGTCCTTTGAACCCAATCGAGCTCGCATGCGACGACGCCAGTCTTGCATTCGCCGACGTTGTCAGACCCGGAGCGAGTATACTGGCACGCTGCATGAGAACGCCGATCGACGGTTTCGGTGACCGTCAGGCTGCCGCCGGGTTCCACCGTACAGATCGACCCGCCCGGATTGTCGCTGCACCCGAACGCACGCGCCGTGATGGTGACGACATCGCCCTTCTTGTGCATCGGCCGGCTCGTGTATTCCGGAACGTTGCTCGTCTTGGTGGGCGTCGCTGCTGCTGCCGGAGCAGGGACCACGATGATAGGTTCCGCGGGCGGGCACTTCGGTTCTTCATGCGTGGAGCGGGCAAGCACGAAGAATGCCGTTACGAACACGCTCCCGGAGAGAGCGCCCATGGCGTACTTGAGGGGACTTGAGCCCTGATCACTCATCGGTCGTCTCCTTGTGCAATCAGCATGACTGCCATCGCACGGTAGCGTTTTCCGACATTTTGTCAATGCGTCCCCACTACCAATTCTCCTTTCATTCCGCTACGCTAGTGTTTCGTATGTATCTCCGCCGCCTCGAGCTCCAGGGCTTCAAAACCTTTGCCAACCGCACCGTCCTCGAATTCGTCCCGGACGCGGGAAAGCGTCGCGGGCTCACAGGCGTTGTCGGGCCGAACGGCTCGGGAAAGTCGAACGTCGCGGACGCGCTCCGCTGGGTGATGGGTGAGCAGAGCATGAAGTTGCTCCGCGGCAAGAAATCAGAAGACGTGATTTTTTCCGGTTCCGAAAAGAAGTCGCGTTCTGGCTTTGCCGAAGTCACGATGACGATGGTGAACGACGATAAGTCTGACGTCGACATGTCCGAAGTCGTCGTCACGCGCCGCCTCTACCGCGATGGCCAGTCGGAATATGAGGTAAACAAGCAAGCCGCACGCCTCACGGACGTCGCCCTGCTCCTCGCGCAGTGCGGCATCGGCCAGCGGACGTACAGCGTCATCGGCCAAGGCATGGTTGATGCCGTGCTAGTCGCCTCTCCTGCCGAGCGCAAAGAATTTTTTGATGAAGCTGCCGGATTGAAACCGTTCCAGCTCAAGCGCACGTCCGCGATGAACAAACTGGATGCGACACGGGAGAATTTGAAGCAAGCCGAACTCTTGATTCATGAGATCGGGCCACGGCTCACCAACCTCGAACGGCAAGCAAAGCGCCTTCAAGAGCGAGGCAAAATCGAAGAAGAATTAAAGTCGCTCGAACGCGCGTATTTCGGCGGCATGTGGGCAGATTTACGGCGTGAAATGACGGTCGCGACGACAGCGGTCAAAGCTTCTGACGCCGAGAAAGCAGAGCGCGCCAAACAAGTGGAAGCTCTTGAGACCGAACTTTCGACCCTCGAAAAAGCCACGCCGCCATCTGAAGGCTTCCGCGAGATCCGGATGTCGCTTGATGTGTTGGCCGACGAACGCGCCAAACTTCGTGAAAAAGCGGTGCGTCTTGAAACGTCGAAAGAAGTCGCCAAAGTCCGCGCCGAAAAACCGTGGTCGCCGTTGCCGCTTTCCAAGATCATCGAAAGTATCGACGATTTGCGCGCCAAGCATGATGAGCTGTGGAGCTTGGTGTCCGCTGCCTCGCCTGATACTGCGAAGATCAAGAGTGCCGTAGAAGCATTGCGTGCCTCGAACGCTGACCTGTTGTCGCGCTTGCAGCGCCCGGCACCAGAACCGGAAAAAGCCGAAGCACTCGATCCGAAGATCGAAAAAGAAACGCGTCAGTTGATGGATGACATGCATGCCATCGAGAGCAAGATCGAAGAGGCGCAAAAGAAGTTGGAAGAGTGGAACAAGAATGAAGAGGGCAAGCGCGCGCATATCTTTGATTTGCAGCACAAGCTTGGCGCAGTCCGCCATGATTCGACCGAGACCGAACGCAAAGCGAGCGAGGCGGCGGTCCAATTAGCACGCCTCGAAACGCGTCGCGACGGCTTCATGCTGGACGTGAAAACGAACGCTGCACATTTGGAGGGGGAGTTGGAGAAAATTGCGGATTCGGTAGGGGCGGATGGCGTCCGCCCTGAGCGGTCGGCCGGAGGGGAGGGCGCAAGCCTTGCGCCCCTACAAATGCGTCTGATAAAACTCCGTTCCCAGCTCGAATGGATCGGCGGCATCGACCCGGAAACGCTCAACGAATACGAAACGACCAAGAAGCGTTTTGATGATTTGTCGGCGCAAATGGATGACTTGAAACAGGCGATGTCGTCACTCGACACGATCATCGATGAGCTCGACCAGACCATCAAAGAGCGCGCCGAGACGTCGTTCCGTTTGCTCGACCGCGAGTTCAATCTGTTTTTCAAAAAGTTATTCGGCGGCGGGGAGGCGAAGCTCCTCGAAGTCGCGCAAGAACCGGAAGTCGACGAAGAGGGAAACGTCGTTGAAGAAGTCGATCCCAACGCCCCGCCGGCCGGCATCGACATTCAAGCGACGCCCCCGGGCAAACGCCTCAAATCGATCGCGTTGCTCTCCGGCGGCGAACGCGCGCTTACTTCGATCGCGCTCATTTGCGCCATCATGGCGACCAACCCGTCGCCCTTCATCGTGCTCGACGAAGTGGATGCCGCGCTCGACGAATCTAACTCGCGCAAGTACGCCGAGATCCTCGAATCGCTCGCCGACCGCACACAGTTCGTCGTGATCACGCACAACCGCGCGACCATGCAAAAGGCGCATGTGCTCTATGGTGTGACGATGGGCGAAGACGGCGTGTCGCAAATCTTGTCGGTTAAACTCGACAGCACAACGGGCGAGAAAGTTGCAGTATGAAGCTGTATCCGCAAGCGCTTTTTTTGGCGTTGTCCCTGGCAGTGTTCGGCGCAGGATGTGCCGTCTCGGTCACGCCAGCCCCATCGGCAGTGGGGAGTTCGTCTGGATCGGCTTCGTCTACGTGGACGAACGTCGCGCCGCATGTCGACAAGCTGTCGTACCAAGACACGAGCGGCGTGCAGGCCGTGATGTACCGCGTCGCGGCCCACGCGCTCCGTTGGCAGTTTGTCGCGTCCTCAACGCCGCGAACCGTCGGTGAATGGTCTGACGCGCTGCCGCAGGCCGTTCTCGTAGCAAATGGCGTCTATTTTACGCCAGAAAATGCGCCTGCCGGATTCTTGTCGATCCATGGCCAACGCATCGGGTCGCAATCGTTCGACCTCGATAAGTCTGCGTTACTGTCGCTGTCACCCGAACCGCAACTGGTCGACACGGCGCATGAACACGCATCATTCGCATCCATCCAAGATGGCGCACAATCCTATCCGCTGCTGGTTCGCGACGGCGAAAGCATCGTTTCATCCACCAGCACCTTGGCGGCGCGGCGCACGTTTATTGGCCTCGACCGTGAGCAAAACGTCTATGTCGGCGTCATTCCTGGCAGCCTTGTCACGTTGACCCAGCTGTCGCAGCTCCTCGTCCGCACCGGCATTGATTGGCAGGATGTGTTGAATTTAGACGGTGGCCCGTCTTCGGGGATTGAGGTCCGCGGCCCAGTGGGAACCGACCTCCTGGATAGCGAGACCAACGTCCCAATCGTGCTGGTCGCACAGCCCTAAAAGTCCCTATTACCGAGGCTTGACAGGGTGTTCCCGGACTGGTTTAATGTCTGCAGATCCTTTCCAACGGCCTAAAAAGACCGTTTTTTCGTCCCTTGAACGTCCAAGGTTTGACAAAAACCCAAGTACGTGATATAAAAACTCTTCCGGTTTTTAGCCGGCTTCGACAATTTGGTGCCCGTTTGTACAAGGCTTCGGGCAATCCGCTTCCACGACAAGCATGGAACCTCTTCGTAGGGTGCCGCAGGTCTTCGGACTCGCTCTCCCCTATAAATAGGTTTCTTGGATGCGGATTGCTCGAGTCCTTGTTTTTTTGTATGTGCGGCCAAAAAACCGCGATCTGCACCGGGCTTCGCTCCGCGCCTCACTCAGCGTACGTC
>JBAQQZ010000010.1:0-2070 GCA_049295615.1 Patescibacteria group bacterium | reverse complement strand
CTATAGAGCCCCTGGATCAACTTTGTCAGGGTGGTCTTGCCGGAGCCGCTACGGCCAACGATACCAACGACCGCGCCCGCCGGGATGGTCAATGTGGCTCTATCCAGCGCAGCCGCACTGGCGCCAGGATAACGAAAAGTAACTTCTTCAAACGAGATTTCCCCAGCCAGGTCGGGACGCAATCCGCCCGCGCTGGCGCGGCCCTCCGAGGGCCGATTCATGACTTCGCCCAACATTCGCACCGACAGTGCAGTCTCCTGATAATCATTGACCAATGCAACAATGGCGATCAACGGTGCGACCACGCGGTTCGTGATCATCTGGAAGCCGATAAGCGCCCCCACAGTCAAGGTCTGGTCAAAGACTTCCTGCGCACCAACCACAATAATGACAACCGGCAAAAGCTTGCCCAAAAAGTCAGTGATCGCATTGCCGGTGATGGAGATTTTCCCCACCCGAAAATGCATGTTGATGGATTGCGCTGAGCGCTGATCCCACAGTCGACGCTGGGTTGGCTCAATGGCCAGTGCCTTGACTGTCCTCATGCCATGAATGGTTTCCACCATCATGGATTGCCGTTGCCCCTCTGCACTGTAGAGATCATTAAGTCGGCGCTGAAAAGTCGGAACCATGGCGGCAACGATTCCGCCGATTAGAAAAGTAAAGACCAGGGTTATGAACGCCAACTTGACCGAATAAGTAAACAAAATCGGCAGAAAAATCAGGAGCGACGTGGCATCCAGCGCCGTGAAAAACATGCGCCCGGTTAGAAATGACCGGATTTTTTCCACCTGCTGCATATGACGCGTAATGACCCCTGCCGTAGTGGTCTCAAAATAGTCAATTGGCAAAGAAAGAAGATGTGCAAAAGTGCGGCGTGTCAGCCGCATGTCTATCTTGTTAGTCGCAGAGAGTGTAAGGATCTGGCGAAGAAAGCCAAATAGAGAATCAAACACCAGCGCAATGACAATGCCCACACCAAGCACCCACAGGGTGGACAGACTTTGGTGAACCAGCACCTTGTCGATCACCAACTGAAAAAACATGGGCGATGCCAATGCCAGAAAATGCATCGCAATCGCCGCAATTGCAATGTCCCGGAGCGCCGCTTTTTGCTTCAGTATCTCCGGGATGAACCAACGAAAGCCGAATGGCTGATTTTGTTCAGGCAACGCATACAAGCGCTTTACAAAAAAGACTTCGCCTTCCCAGCGGGTGCAAAACTTTTCACGATCTATCAGCAGGACTTCCGTGGCGTTATCAGCCAGAGGGTTCAAGATGGCTACTTGCCCCCCATCCTTTGCAGATGCACCCATGACAATGACGCAATTTCCATCGCTCATCCGGGCAATCAGCGGAAACACGCCTCCTTGCGCCTGAAGGCCTTCCCACGAAAGTTTGTCGAACTTGGCTTTCAAACCAATGTCCGAAGCAATGCGCAACAAGGTGGCTGGGCTCGGCTCTTCCGAGACTAACGCGTAGTCTTCAATCAAGCGCTCAGGGTTGACCGGCAAACGATGATGCTGGGCAATCGCGGAGAGGCACTGAATGGTCGTATGGGGAAATTTTTCTGCCATTGTTGAAATTCCCGACGGGATGTCAGGCATTTCAACATGGGGACCAAGGCCAGGAAGCGCAGATTAGCGGCCGATTACCCCCTTAGTTCTCCAAGCCTTGCGCGGGAAGCGCCAGATGGCTTGCGCAGCAGAACGGACTAATGGAGCAGCTGACGCTGTCCGTCCAACTTTCGCTCAACATAGGTCAGCCAAGGCTCAACCAGGATACGGATTTGGGCATCGTTTTGCAAAATTCGTTGCATGATCCTGTGTTTTTCGGATCGCTGCTCTGGAAGCAAATTTTCGCTTTTCGATTTGTGACGCAGTTGCTCTATCAGCACCGCACACGCACCCTCGAAGCGCATCACCTCGTCCCAGTCTTCGGCCTGGGCGGCATCTCGCATTTTGGCGCTGCTGTCCTCAATGGCCTTGTAGTAGTCGATTAACATTTGAGGTATGTTCCTGTTACAGGCTTCCAACGCTTTGAGATTGGGCAGCAACCTCGCCCTTGATT
>JBAQQZ010000009.1:0-53561 GCA_049295615.1 Patescibacteria group bacterium | reverse complement strand
TGTTTGAGGCGCAACTGACAGGTTTGTACGCGAAGGCCGCGAAATGACGGCATATGCGGCGATTGACAGGGGAGTCGCAAATCGTTCTATCAAAATGCTAGACTGTCGGCATGAACAATTTTGAGATCATCCCGTCCGATAAGGGCGTTACGATCAAAGCCACGGGCAGCACGCGTGCCGGGTTGATGGTGGCGGCTGTCAAAGGCGCGACCGCTGCCATGGACGCGGTCGCGACAGATGAGTCGTCGAAGGAAATTGAACGCGCGTTCTCGTTGTCCACCGCGGCGTTTGCTGGGCTCGTGACGGCGGTCGTGTCTGCGGTCTTGGCGTCGTCAGCCGAGCACCATGAGGCGTACCACGACGTAAAGTTTTCTTTGATCACGGACAAGCAAGCCAACGGCGCATTCATCGGTCGCGCGGCCAACGTCAAAGAACCGCTGAAACTTGCAGACCAAGCAATCGAACCCAAGAAAAACGGCGAAGGGATGTGGGAGGCGGAGATTGTCTTAACTGCGTAGCGAGGTGTCGAGCTGCTTGGCTTCTTTCAAGAGTTCGTTGATCAGCTTGACGCCGCCGAGCCAGAAGTTTGGGTCGGACAATTTGAAGCCGAACGGTTGCACAAGTTCTTGCGGCGTGACGGAACCGCCGGCGCGGAGCATGTTGAGGTATTGCGCGGCCATCTTAGGGCCGCGTTTTTGGTACTGCGCGAAGAGCGAGAGCGTCAGCAATTCTCCGAAGGCATACGCATACACGTAGAACGGCGCATGGATGAAATGCGACACGTAGCTCCACCAGACGTCATAGTCCGGCGTGAGCGTGACGGATGATCCGAACATCTCGACTTGCCGCTTGCGCCAGATCGCAGAAATGTCTTCTGACGACAGCTCGCCGCGTTTTGCGGAAGCTGCGTGCAAATCCTGTTCGAACCGGTACATCGACGTCTGGCGGTGCACGGTCGCGAAGACGCTTTCAATTTTTTGCATCACGAGGGCGAACCGTTCTTTTCCCGTCACTTGTTTACGCAGGTCGTCGAACACCAGCATCTCAGCAAACACGCTGGCGGTTTCCGCGACCGTCAACGGCATGTCAAAGTTGAGTGCCGTTTGCTTGCGCGCCAGGCAAGCGTGGACCGCATGTCCCAGCTCATGCGCGAGCGTCATCACGTCGTTGGCGCCGCCTTGGAAATTGACGAACACGTACGGGTGCAGATCCGGCGTGACGAACATGCAATAGGCACCGCCGCGTTTGCCGTGCTTGGGTTGCGCGTCGATCCAGCCGTTGTCGAAAAATTCTTTTGCTTGTGCGGCAAAGGCCGGCGAGAAGCGGTGGAACGCGCCAAGGATGATGCGTTTGGCGTCGTTGAACGAATAGCGTGCGTCGGCGGACGGGAGCGGCGCATAGCGGTCGTAATCGTAGAGCGGCGCGATCTTGGTGACGCGCGACTTGAAGCGGTAGTAGTCCTGCACCATGCGGTAATTCCTCGTCACGGCATTCGTCATCGCATCCACGATTTCTTGTGTCGTCTCGTTGGCCATGTGGCGCGAGGCTTCGGGCGTGGCGAACTTGCGGTAGCGGTCATCCGTCCGCTTGTCTTGCAGCAAATTGTTGGTGACGAAAGTCAAGCGGCGCAGGTCGTCCTTTAATCCAACTGTAAAATCTTTTGCGGCTTGGCGGCGGATGTCGCGGTTTTTGTCGCGCGTCAGGTGCAACATTTCTTCTTGCGATTTTGGTTCCTTCTTTTTTCCGTAGGTAAAGCGCATCAAACCAAGCTCCTCGTCGTACAACCGGACGAACGCGCTATGCCCGGTGAGGCTTTTGTCGTTCAATAGTTTTTCTTCGGGTTCGCTTAAGCGGTGCGCCTTCAGCGCGCGTTGGATCCCGAGGTAGTGCTTATAGTTTCTGAGCGCCGGGTCCGCGATGAGGCGCTTCAGTTTCTTGTCCGGCAGATCTGCCAGCGCAATCTCGAAGAATACGATTTGCTGTGCGACCGCCGTGCCGCGCGTCTTGATCTCTTGCAAGAAGGCACCGACGGCTGGATTGGCTGAATCCGTCGTGAACCTTAAATACGCGTAGATTTCCGGCTTGGAAAGTTCTTGCAGGATTTTTTCGTATTCGCGGATTGCTTTCAAAATCGTCTTCGCCGAAACTGTCGGTCGTACTGCTTTGCGGTATTTCGCGGCAAAGCGCTTGGCCCGCAGGTCGAGCGCGGCGAGGGATTTTTTGATCTTGGGGTCCTTGTCGCTTTTGAACAAGTCGGACAAATCCCAGGTGGGGAGGGCGGATTGGCGGGGCATAGATGACCTATTCTAGCTGTCCTGGCTCATCGTGTATACTGCGGCCACTATGCCAGAACTCAAAGAGGTCTTCGACCGGGTCAATGCTACGCGAAAAGAGAAGAAGGACATCAACGACACGTTCCGTGAGGCCTTGTCGCAGTCCAAGCCGTACCAGGACGTCCTCGACGAATTGCGAACGCTGAAAGCCAAGGAGCAGCAACTCAAGACCGCCATCCGCCAGGACTTTGTCCAAGAGATGGAAAAGATCGAACGCCTCACCATGTCGATCAAGGGTGACATCGAGATGTTGAGCGACATGGCGCTGACCAAGATGATGAAAGGGGAGACCGTCGAGATCACGGATGATTTCGACGTCGCCTACCAGCCGGTGTTCAAGGTAACGTTCAAGAAGGCGATGTAGATTTGATATGCCCGATCCAACAGACGTCCAGCCGGTACCAGCCAAGCCGAAACGCAAGATGCAGTTTTTCTTGTTCAGGTTGTCTGACGAAGAATTGAAAAAGCAACTTGATGGCTATACGACATTGAAACCGTGGCAGAGCTATCGCCGGCTGTCTTCGTTGCTGATCGCGTTCTCCATTATTTTGACGGCAGGTTTGTATGGCCTCGGCGCAATTCCCCTGCTGCAACTACTCATCACGATGGCGATTTACGGAACACTTTCGATGTTCATTTATCGCGGCAGCCGTGTCGCGCTCATCATCACCATGGTCGTGTGGACGTTGGATAAGATCCTGTCACTCGGCGATCCGACGACTGCGATCGTGGTCATTGCGTGGTGGTTCATCTACATGAAAGTGTTTTACGGGGCGTACCAGGTGGAAGTGGCGAGGAGAAAAGTTACGGCTTAAGCAGCAAAGAATTTTTCGATGGTCTCCCGATAGCCTGGAAAGAACTTGATGTCCTGAAGTTCATCGGGACTGGAAATCCAACGCATGTCCGTCAGTTCTTCGCCGTCCGGTGTCGGTGGTTTCGTTGGGTCGTCCAGTTCGCAGCGGAAGACGACGCAGAAATGGTGCATGCCGCTCTTGGTCGTGAATGGGAATACGTCGTGGATCCCTAGGATGCGGACCGTCGTGTTCAGCTCTTCCATGACTTCGCGCCGCAACCCGTCTTCGGGCGTTTCCCCGACGTGTAACCGTCCGCCCGGCAATTCCCATTTGTCGTCAAACACGACCAGGACTTTCCCGTTTTGGACGATCAGCGCTTTCATCGGTATGTCGGCGATGAGATGTTCTTCTGTGCTGTTCATAATTGGACGCAACGTACCATTCATTCGAACCGACGACAAAAAACGCTAGCATCTCACTTTTAGTTCCGGGCCATTTTCTTTCCGCTCAAACGTTTTCGTAAATAGTTGTATTCGTGCCAGGTGAGCCAGATCACCACGACGTCGAGGACCGTGATTAGGGCGTACCAGATTGAGTGGGTAAAACTGAATTGGTAGAGCTGATAGGCGATGAACATCCCGAACACGATGAGCGCAGTCGGGTAATACCAGAGTTTTTTCCGCAGGAGCCCACTGATCAGGAACAGTTTAATGATGCCGTGGGCGAGAAGATACAATGCCGTAAAATATTGCGTGCTGATGGAGAGGTTCTGTGCCGCATGTAAAAGGAAGTTGGCAATCAAATCCCGTGGGTCTTCGACGAGTTCCCCGTGTGTTACTACGACGACGATACGCAACAGCAGTTCCTGGCTGACGAAGTACGCAAAGATGCCGGCAAAAACTTCGAGTGCTGCGAAGATGCCTTTGAGCGCCAGGCTGATGTCAAAGACAAGCTGGACATTCTTTTCCTGCTGAAAGAATTTTTTTAGTGACGTGATGTAACGGCTGATTTTCTGGTTCATGGTGAGGGTTTCTCCTCCCTGCGGCTGGCTGTCAGGTATCCAACAAGGCAAAGGATCAGAACGAGTAATGCCAAACTGACAGGCCCGGTTCCCAGGCCGAGACCGCCGCGGCTGCTTGGCACGCCCATCCAGTCCGCAAAGGACGCACCGAGCGGGCGGGTTATTATATAGGCGAACCAGAACGCGAAGATTGCATTTAAGCGGAATTTCCAAAAGGCGATTGCAGGAATTGCGATCAAGACGGCAAAAAGAATGCCCGAAGTGAAGTAACCCAAGTGCATCGTTGTCGCCGTCAGGTCACCGACGGCTGTCCCGAGCGCGAAGGTCGTTAAGACCGTCACCCAATAAAACGCTTCGCGTTTGCGTGTCGTGATGCTGTGGATTGACAGCGTTTTTTCGCTGACTTGCCAGATGATGAAGATGGCAGCCAGGACGACCGCGAAGAATATTGTAGAGACGATATACGGAATGCCGAACCCGACGTGCAGCACATCCGCCGCCATCGTCCCGAAGATGCTGACCATGATCACGGCGAGCCAATAGACCCATGCGACGTAACGCCGCATCGAGAATTGCAGAACAAGAGCAGCCACCAGGGCGATTCCGGCAAAGGCAACGGCGACCATTGGATTGAGCAGGTGCGCAAGATAGTCCGACGTGGTTTCGCCCATGCCCGTCGTCAAGATTTTCGTGATCCAAAAGAAGACGGTCGCTTCGGGGACTTTCGTCAGGGCTGCGTGTGTTTTTTGAACGAGTTTTGGTTGGTCCATGGATTGCTTGATTACGCGATACGTTAGCATCTCAACCTGTGCAGCTCAAACAAAAACATCCGCTGTTGCGGATGTTTTTGTTTGGCTCGGGGACCTGGGCTCGAACCAGGATTCACGGCTTCAAAGGCCGCTGTCCTACCATTAGACGATCCCCGAATGACGCGGCGCAATCATACGGAATTGTGGCGTCCGCGTCAACGTCTGAGCTGCGAAGAACTTCTGGCTTATGCCGGAGTTTTTGTCGCCTGTTTCCGTCCTTTCAACATCAAGACCATGCAGACGGTGATTACCGTAAACGCACAGAGCGACAAGAGGGGGATTGTGACAAAGCCGAAATACGAGATGTATTGCGTGGTGCACGAAATGCCGAGGCGGCAAGGTGCGATGGCTTCGGGGATGACGTTGTAGTAAAGCAGGTTGTGGTAGATAGCGATGCCCATGCCGATAATGGAAAGTGGCAAGACGTACTTCGGCACGTTCTCATCGTCCGAATACAATGCGACACCGAGGATGGCGACGAGCGGGTACATGGCGATGCGCTGGTACCAGCAGAGGATGCACGGCGGGAAGCCGCGGATCTCGCTGAAGTAGAGGCTGCCGGCCATGGCGACGAACGCTTGCGCAAAGCTCACGCCGAGGAGTGAAAGTTTTTTGGTGGTCATATTATTTTTTAACGAGGACGGCGTAGGTGACGGCACCTTGTTGCCCTGGTGACTGCGCGCCGCGTGAATAGTCGATGAGTGGGTTGTTTTTGAGGTGCGCCTCGACCATCTTTTTCAACTTCTGTTCACCGCGGCCGTGGATGATCTTTACGACCTCAGTTCCCTGCATGAACTCGTGGTTGAGGAATTGGTCGAGGTCGCTTGTGGCCTGGTTGACGTCGAGGCCATGTAAGTCGATCGTCACCGCCGTGCCGAGCTCCGCCGCGAAAATGGTTGATTCATGCGGGTTGTTGGGAGCCTTTGGTTCTTGGGCTTTAGGCTCGGTTGGCAGGTGTTCTTTCCATTTCTTCATGGGCTGATGGTAGCTGATCCGGTTGGAACGTTCAATTCTTGCCCGTCTTCTGTCGTTGATGGATTTGCGAAACAATGCTACAAACGGCGCTATGACTCCCTCCAACCGAAAGAAGGCCATCATCCTCTGCATCGTCGCGGCGGTGCTTGTGTGCGGTGTCGGGTTTTACTTGCTGGCCCGCACATCGCCTTCGATGGTCTCGCTTGATCCGGCACAAGCCGAGAAACAGCTAGTCTTGTCGACGACCAACGTCGAAGGCCCCGCAACTTCGACCGTGACGATTGTCGAGTTCTTGGATTACCAGTGCCCGTCATGCGGCGCATTCAATCCGACGATGGTCGCGATCCGCAAGGAATATGCCGGGAAGATCCGCTATGCTGTCCGGTTGTTTCCATTGACCGAACTCCACCCCAATGCGAAAGGTGCGGCGATTGCTGCCGTCTGTGCCGGTAAGCAAGGGCATTTCTTTGACTACGGCGACCTGCTGTTCAACAACCAAGACCGCCTCGACCGTAACAGCCTCATTTTGTTCGCCAATTCTCTTGGCCTTGATGCGAATGCATTTTCGACCTGTTTAGACGATCCGACGGTGGCAGCCTTTGTGGCCTCTGAACGCGCGGATGCTGACCGCCTTGGCCTCGACCGGACACCGACCATTTTCGTGAACGGCGCGGAACTCGATGGCGTGCCGACACAAGCGCAGCTTGAAGCGATCATCAACCCGATACTGTCACCGGCACCAACATTGAGTAGTTCAACCAGCTTGTAGTTGACTGGTGGTCAGGATTTTGGTTAGCTCGCGGCACGGACATTCAAGCAGAAGAGGAGATCGTACATGGGTGCTGCACTCGGCATGGCCCGCAAGGATTCCGATGGGCTTTCGCTGTGGTTTGATTTTGATGGGACGTACAGCCGTTGGCACACGATGCCGACGTTCTACAATGACCTGATGCGCGAAGGCGTCGTGCCAATGGGGACTGACGCCGAGCTCTACGCCCGGCTCCAGGCCTACCGCAACCGCGAAGGGTCGTTCGCCGACTACGAACAGGGCGTCGTGCCCATGTTCCAAAAGATCCTCCGCGGCCGGAAGATCGAAGACGTGCAACTGGTCGCGCAGAAGCTTGTCGAGCGCAACCTCAAGCGTTCCTACGTCTTTACGCGTGAGCTGTTGGCTGCGGGGCTGGAAGCCAAGATGCCATGTTTCTTGGTGTCTGGCGGCCCCGAATCCGTGATCGCGGAGTTCGCGACGCGCCTTGGGTTCACCGACTATCTCGCAAGCGCATATCCGCATGATGAGGGCGTGTACACGGGCAAGGAACCGGCGCACTGGATCGGGCGCAAAGGCGAGGCCATGCACAAGCTTGCGGATCGCTACTGCCTCAATCCCTCGCATTCGATCGTCATCGGCGATACGACGTCGGACATCGAGATGCTGGAAAATGCGTTGTGGCCGATTTGCTTCAACCCGACGCGCAAGCTGTACGAACTGGCGGACACCAAAGCGTGGCCGGTGGTCATCGAGCGCAAGGACCTCATTTTGTGCACGCGGAAGGAGATCCATCGCCGGTTCGCACGCAGCGTCTGTACGCTCAACAGCATCCTGCCGCAACCGTTGGCGGGCGCACTCGAGCAACGTTTGGTCGACATCCGCTACTTCTGACTTCGCGCCCTCCCGCACTTGCGGCGAGGGCGCGTTTCGTTCTAAGGTTTTTCCATATGACCATCGAGCTCCAGCAGAAAGACCTGTTGTCCCTCTCTTGCGATTTGCTCGTCGTGAACCTGTTTCAAGGCGCTGCCAAGCCCACAGGCGCGACGAGCCTGGTTGACAAAGCCCTCGATGGCGCGATTTCGACGTTGATCGAGCAAGATGGGTTTGAAGGCAAGCTCGGCCAATCGTTCGTCTTCCCGACATTTGGCAAGATCAAGGCCAAGAAAGTCGCGGTCATCGGACTGGGCGAAAAAAAGGCGTTCGATGCGGATGCGGTCCGAAAAGTCGGCGGCCACATCATCAAACTTGCGGAGAAAGCGCATGCCAAAAATGTCGTGACGGTTTTGCATGGCGCGGGGACCGGCAATCTTGATCCGCGGACTTCCGCTCAAGCGCTAGCCGAAGGGTTGCAGCTCTCGGCATATCGGTTCCACCAGTATCACGGCCGCCTACGAAAGTCGGAGAAAGAAAAAGCCGTAAAGAGCGTCACGATCTGCGAAACGGATGTGCGTGCCGCAAAAGTTGCGGGCGAGGGGGTTGAGCGCGGCTTGGTCTTGGCTGACGCCACGTGTTTTGCGCGCGACCTCGTGAACCACCCGTCGTCGCACATGGCGCCGGCAGATTTGGTCGACGCAGCAAAGTCGCTCGTCGGAAACGGCATCACGATCAAAGTGATGGACGAAGCCGAAATGAAACGGAAGAAGATGAACGCGGCGTTGGCAGTTGCGCGCGGTTCGGAAAATCCGCCATTTGGTGTCCACTTGTCGTACAAACCACGCGGCGCAAAAAAGAAAATCGTGCTCGTCGGCAAAGCCGTGACGTTTGATTCAGGCGGACTGTCGCTCAAGCCGGATGACGCCATGATGACAATGAAATGCGACATGGGCGGCGCGGCAGCCGTGCTTGGCGCGTTCAAAGCGTTGTCTTTTTTGAAGCCGAATGTCGAAGTCCATGGGATTTTTCTCGCCGTCGAAAACATGCCGAGCGGCAAAGCCTATCGTCCCGGGGACGTCGTGACCGCGATGGACGGCACGACGATTGAAGTGTTGAACACCGATGCCGAAGGCCGCGTCACGCTTGCTGATGCGTTGAGTTATGCAAAAACGCTTGAGCCGGATGCGATCATTGACCTCGCGACGTTGACCGGTGCGTGCGTCGTCGCGCTGGGTGAAGGCATCGCCGGGGTCATGACGAACGACGCGAAGCTCGGGCAAAGACTGCTCGACGCCTCAAAAGAATCCGGCGAGCCGCTCTGGGAGTTGCCGCTGTATGAACCGTACGCGCAACTTGTGAAATCAAAAATTGCAGACCTTAAAAACATCGGCGCACGCGGCCAAGCTGGCGCGATCACGGCGGCGCTGTTCCTTAAGCCGTTCGTTGGTGACGTCTCGTGGGCGCACTTGGATATCGCAGGACCGGCGTATATCGAACGCGAAACACGGCCGGATATCCCATTTGGCGGCACAGGATATGGCGTGCGGTTGTTGCTGAAATACCTGACAAAAATCTAGGTTCGTATCGGTTCTGTTGTGGATAAGTCCGTGTGCTATACTTGGCGCATAGAACTTTGTTATGAAGATCACCATCTACTCCACGCCGACGTGTCCCTACTGCAAACTCACCAAGGAGTTCTTGAAGGAGAAGGGGATCGCCTTTGCTGACATCGACGTGTCCTCCGACCCGGCTGCGGCTAACGAGATGGTCAAAAAATCCGGCCAGATGGGCGTGCCGGTAATCGACATCGACGGGCAAATCATCGTGGGATGGAACAAAGGTGCACTGGAAGAGGCAATTGGGATGAAAGCGAAGGCGTAATAACTTTGAACGGCATACAAAAAACCGGCTGCAAGGCCGGTTTTCGGTTTTTGTTTAGCTGCTTACGCTTTCCCCAACGTCGCTTCACCTGGCTTCCATTCCATCGGACAAAGCTCGCCGGATTGGAGGGCTTCGAGGACTCGGATCGTTTCGCTTACCGAGCGGCCGACGGAGCCGGCGCTCACAAGCAAATACTTCACGACGCCTTCAGGGTCGATGAGGAATAAGCCGCGTTGTGCTTCACCCGTTGCTTCGTCGAGGACTTGGTAATCACGTGCGACTTTGAGATTGGTGTCGGCCAGGACGGGATAACCCACGTCGGGCAGGTCGCGTTCAAACCACGCTTTGTGTGCCCAGGTTGAATCGGTCGACGCAGCGAGGATTTCACACTGCATCTTGCGGAAGGTCTCGACGGCGTTGTTGAAGCCTTTGAGTTCGGTCGGGCAGATGAAGGTGAAGTCACGCGGGTAAAAGAAGAACGCGACCCACCTGCCTTTGTAGTCGGACAAGCTGACTTTGGCGTCCGCTTTGCCTTTTTGGTACGCCGGGACGTTTGAGAAATCCGGAGCCTTGTTGTTGATCAGGATCATACTTATTTTTGGGTAGAGGAGAAGAGTTCGTTGGCTTTGGCCCAGTTGAAGTTCTTCCAGAAGTCGGCGATGTAGGCTTTGCGGTCCGAGCCGTAGTCGATGAAGTAAGCGTGTTCGTAGACGTCGAGCACCACGACCGGCAGGCAGCCCCAGACGCCGCCTTGGTTGTGTGCGTCGCCGGTATAGACGCGGAGCATCTTGTCGTGCGTGTCCCAGGCGAGGACGACCCAGCCGCGCGCGGCCATGCCGCAGGCGTTGAAGTAGTTGAGGAAATTTTCGAGCGAACCGTATTTTGCCGCGAGCGCATCAACGAGCACGCCCGTCGGCTTGCCGTCTCCGCCCAAGACGTCGAAGTACCATTCATGCAGGTAGACGCCATTTGTGGCGAACGTCTCGCCGTCTTTCAGGGCACGCAGTTCGGAATAGCTTTGGTTAGCGCTCGAGACGTCGCCGCCGTGAGAGAGGGCTTCGAGCTTTTCGCTGATCTCGTTTTTTTTGGCGACGTAGCCGGCGTACAGCTTGTCGTGGTGGATCGTGAGCGTCTTCTCGGAAATGCCTTGCAAGGAACCTGCGGCAAACGGAAGCGGTTGGGATTCGGTTTTCATATGGTTTTTTTACGAATGAGATTTGTCTGTTGTTTGGATGGCTTTGAGGATGTCCGCGTCTTTCGGCATCCCTCTCTTGAGATACACGATGCGGCCGGTCTTGTCGATGCCGACGACGGTACGGCGGATGATGCTGAACCGGCCGAGCTTGATGATCGCTCCGTACTTTGCGCTGACTTTCTTGTCCTTGTCGATCAGGAGCGGGAACGGGTAGCTGTATTTTTCCGCGAACGCCTTGTGGCTTTGCGCGTCACCATGGTTCATGCCGAACACGACGGTGTCCGCAGTTTGGAACTTGGACCAATCGTCGCGGATGGCACAGAGCTGCAAGGTGCAGCCAGCCGTCATGTCGCCCGGATAGAATATGAGCACCACGTTTTTCGAGCCTTTAAAGCTTGAAAGCGTGACGTCGTGGCCTGATTGGTCGGTGAGCGTGAAATCCGGTGCCGGGGTATTGAGCAATGTCTTTTGGGCAACCATAGTCCGTTGATTGTAGACCTGCCCGGCAGGGGCGACAAGCCGGCTCGACGCGCGGCGTGGCCTCGGCTATCCTTACCGTCAGATATGGATGCCGTGCCCCCGCAAACCCCACAGGACGTCGAAGCCGCGCACACCGGCCGGCCGTGGTGGAAAGTCTGCTGCATTGGCTGCTTGGTATTGATCGTCGCGGTGTTCGTCGGTGGGTCGCTCGTTCTCCGGTTGGTCACGGGACCGTCGCACCAAGTCTTAAGCACGCTGCCGGCCAATTATCCTGCCGACCTTGAGCCGTACCGGTTGACGGATGCGCAGACCATCGTATTCATGCCAGGCAAGCGGAGCAGTAAACTGTTGCAGATCTTGTTTTCGCCCGTCGAATCGTTGGTCAGTGCCGTCGGCTCGACGAGCTCAACGCAGGCGGGAGCCGCGGCGTCGTTCAAAGATGCGATCACGACCTATGCGGATGCGATGCAAGGTTTTGATACGGTGACCGTGAGTTGGAAAGGGTTGGCTGCACAGCCCGACGATACGCTTGTGTATTATTCTGACCTGTTCAAGAAGGCGGGGATGTCGGTCCAAGCCTATCGCAGCACCTCGACGGCGACGGATATCGTATTCGCCAAGCGCGACAATGCGGCGATGCAACTGTCTATCCAAGACACGCCAACGGTCCCAGGCATTGACGATATTGAGCTGACCGTTGAATATGCCGTCACATCGACCCAGTAAACCTATGAACCGTTTCTATTCCTTGGCCGCCTTGTCGCTCGTGTTCTGCCTCGTCGGCGCCGGCTGTTCTTCGTCTTCGCCGTCCGCCAAATCCAGCGGACCGCAACCAGCCGCATTTACCGGCTTGTCACCAAAGGACGCGGCGTTGAAAGTCAATTTGGTCTCACCGGACGTGATCGTGGTCCACCAATCTTTTTCTGGCCAAGGTGCGCAGATTGCCGAGGAGTTGGGCTGGGGAGATGCGGCAACGACGACGGTGACCATCCAGCAGTTTGCCCCAGAAAACAGTGCGAGCTTCGAGTGGCTGCGTGACACCGAGGTCGCAAGCGGGACGCAGATGGCCCCTATGCAAGCAACGGGGACGATTGCCAGCATCGACCTGTTGAAGTCGCACAGCGTCACATCGCCCTCGTATTGGCAGAAAGGCGATTACCAAGCCACGGGATCGGGGATTTTGTGGTTGTCGCAATATGCGTTTGATGACCTCACCAAAGCCAAGTCCGGAACGTTCAGTTTTGATTTTGTCGAGCCGGATTTCATCGGCTCGGTCAAGACGCCGACCTTTACGAAAGCGATTACGGCGCTCAACGCAAGCGTCAAAGCCACGATCGACCATACGGACGTGTATCTCGCAAAAGCGGATGACCCGTCCGTCATGACAGTGAAATTGAATGGTGTCGATACGAAAGTCCAAGCCGTCACCGCCCACACTTGGTTTGGCAGTTTCACCTTCCTCGACAACCCCTCAAACCCGCTCGTGCTGCAGCTCACCACAGATCCCAAAGTCATGGGTGACCTGTCCAGTTTCTTCGATTTTCAGGTGACCGAGTTGCAGGGCCTAACACAATAAGTTTGAAGAATAAAAAATGCCCCGTCCCGACAGTTGTCGGGGCGGGGTTTCGTGGTTTTCCTTTGGGACGCGAGGCGTCAGTAGTGCGCAGGTTCGCGCAAGATCTCGGGAATCGCGTGGTCCTTGAAGCGCGCGTGGTCTTGGTCGTCATGGAGCGGGTCGTTCCCACCCAAGAAGAAGTTCGGTGACGTCACGCGCAAGCCGTCGCCGAGCTTCGACGCCGGGGGCGGCGGCACGTCCGAGCGGTTCCCGTCGGTGTCGTCATCGTAGGCATCCGTCAAGTCATAGATGATGTCGTCGGCGGCTTGCGTGGCCCGGGCGCCACGTGAACTGCGCGGCGGGACTTCGTCCGCCCCGTGGGTCTGCTCGACGAGCTGGTCGATGTCGGCCTGGCGCGGCCTGCGGGTCTTGCTTCCGAACTGGTCGTCGAGCGGCTTCTTGACGTGCATCCTAACTCCGTCTTTTTGAGGTGGTACTGCGCCCAAAGGAAGAAAAAGGAACGTGTGGGGAAGACTATCGGAGAATGGCGTCCGCGTCAAGCCGCGCGGTTGGGCAAGCCTTTTTTGACCCAATGAGGGTAGAGATATTCAAAATAGAGGTAATCACGGAGCGGGCGGAGGGTTTCAAGCTCTTGGACCAGGGGCTTGGTCAATGGGTTTGTCCAGGCTTCGGTAAAATCCATCTGGTGGCTGATCAGGATTTTTTTCAGCTCCAACCACGCTTGGACGCTCAAATCCTCGATCGAGCGCACAGCCGGTTCTGCATCTTGGCCGTATAGTCCATCCGTGATCGTCCGTGCGACCGTGGCGAGTTCCGCTTGCGCGTCCTTCAGGTTGCCTTTCAGTTCTTTTGACGTGTCCGGGTCGGCGTGCCGGATTTTGGTTTGCCAATCTTGCTCTTCCAGCTGGGTAACGCGTTTGAGCTGCTCGAGCGCATCGTCTTTCAGCACGCGCTCGTGCGTCATCCACGAGCCTGCACGGATCAGTTCACGGAGCTTGTCGACAGACCCTTTTGAGGTTGAACGAGACGAGGCCTGCGCCCGTTCGGCGATCAGCTCGTCGAGCAGGATCGGCTCATACATCCACGGGTCGCAACTATACAGGTTGTTGCACGCTTCTTGGTGGCCTTTTGAGACCAGGTAGTCATGCAATTCTTTGACCGACGTGATGTGTTCTTCGTCTTTCTTTGGCTGTTCACGTTCCATGCGGGCGCGTGCGATGTCCGCTGGTTTGCGCGGCCCTTCCATGCGTGTCGAAAAAATTCCTGACTCGCGTTTCCGCGGCGCTCTCGGTACTTCGGCGGACTTGAACGGGTTCTGCATATCAGGCGAAACGTTCTTGCCACTTGGGGTCAACTTTCACGTGCAATTCCAAGAAGACTTTTGACTCGGTTACGGCTTCGAGTTCCTTGCGCGCCGCGCTGCCGATCCGTTTGAGCATCGAACCTTTTGCGCCGATGATCATGCGTTTGTAGCGTTCTTCCGTCGTCCATATGTTGGCATGGATGAAGCGCGAATGGTCGCCGCGGATTTCGGATTCCTCGAGCGAGACTTTGATGCTATAGGGGAGTTCCTTGTCGAGCGCCAAAAAGATTTTTTCGCGGATCAGTTCTTCAAGCCATTGGTTGTGGCCGATGTCCGTGAGTTGCAGCTCGGGATAATGTGGCGGGCCGTCGGGTGAAAGTTCGAACAGTGCATCAATGAGATGGTTCAGGTTCTTATGCTTGAGCGCGCTGATCTCAAGTGTTTTGCGTTGGCCGACCATCGTCGTGCGGCAGGCTTCGACGTTCTTTGCAGATTTCTCGTCTGTCTTATTGATGACCAGGATGATCGGGACCTTCGTGGCACGAAGCATCTTTTGGATGTGTTCTTCTTCTGCGCCGGCTTCACGCGTCGGGTCCATCACGTAGACCACGATGTCGACGCCTTCGAGCGTCTCGCTGACGAACTGGTTCAAACGCTTTGAGACCTTGTCTTTCTTGCCTAGGAACACGCCGGGCGTGTCGACGAACACGAGTTGGCCGCGCGTATCATGCAAAATGCCACGCACGGGATGGCGCGTCGTTTGAGGCTTTGGCGTCACGATCGCGACTTTCGTGCCAATGAGCGCGTTTAACAACGTGGACTTGCCCACGTTGGAACGCCCCGCAAGCATGACAAAGCCGGATTTCATCCAGCAAGTATAGCAAAGTTTCAGTGCTTACGCTTTGCGGACAAGCTTTGTGACGACTTCAACGTGTGGCGTGTGCGGAAACAAATCAAGCGCCTTGAGTTCTTCGATGCGATAGAGCTCTTTGAATTGTTTTAGTTCCTCGACAAGGCGATGGTAGTTACAAGAGACGTAGACGATCGTTTGCGGTTTTTTTTCAAGAACGGTCTTCAAGACTTTCGGATGCAAGCCGGAGCGCGGCGGGTCGAGGATGATGGTGTCGGCTTCGATGTCTTTCCAGGAAAGATCTTCGGCAGGGCCGGAGGTAAAGTTGCACCGATCGCCGACGTTGTTCGTCGCCGCGTTGTGTTTGGCGAGTTCGATGGCTTCAGCATCGATTTCAAAACCGGAGACCTTAAGGTTTGAATGTTGTTTTGCGAGATAGATGCCAAAGAAGCCGAGGCCGCAATAGAGGTCGAGGATCGTTTTCGGCGTGCCGATGAATTGTTTGACCGTCTCCTGCAATTTTCCCGCCATATCCGTGTTCGTCTGGAAAAACGAATTCGGATGGATGCGATAGCGGATGCCGTTCACTTCTTCTTCGAGCCATGGGTTGCCTTTGAGCGTTTCGAATTTTTGTGCGAGCGAAATATCCGTTTGGAGGCTCTGTTCGCCGAGCAGGATTGATGTCGCAAAAGGGGAGAGACGTTCAGCGATATTTTTACGTTGTGTCTCGGAAACACGCGCAGCATCTTTGACGACAAGTGTGATCAACCGTTCATCTGTGTGTTTCCCTTCCCGTACGACGACGTAGCGCATGTCGCCCGTGTAGAATTTCGCATCCCACGGTTGCAAGTCCGATTCTTTCATCCAGTCGCGGACTTCTTGAAGGATTTTTCCGACGTCACCATCGAGCAAGAGACATGTCGTGAGATCGATATAGCGGTTCCATGAACCGTACTCCTTCAATCCGATTTCTGAATTCCAGCCGACGGCATAGTCCATGCGGTTGCGGAAGTGGAATTGTTTTTCGGCCGGCATGACGTCCGCGATCCATTCGTCGTGTCCCGCTTTTTCGAACGCCGAGTTGATCATGCCGAGTTTGAGTTTGAGCTGTGCATCGTACCCAAGATGCTGCCACAAGCAACCGCCGCACACGCCGGCATGCGGGCACGGAGCCGCGACACGATCCGGTCCGGGCGTTTTGATTTCTTCGATCCGCGCGACTTTGACGCCGCTGTCGCGTTTGATGAAGGTTGCGGCAAGCTCGTCGCCGACGGCGGAAAAGGGGATGACGACGGTGCTCGTCGTCTTGTCCTGGTTTTCGATCTCAAACGTCCCGCGACCTTTGTCGTCATAGGCGCGGACAGTGCCGGTGATACGGTGGCCAAATTTCATAAGATGTGCCTAAGCTACCGCCAAATGACGCATCCGTCGAGGGTTCTCCACCTGATCGCTCATAACATCCGTTCGGCCGAAAACGTCGGGTCGTTGTTTCGGACGTGTGATTCGTTGGGCGTGACGAAGCTCTGGATCACGGGATATTCGCCGACGCCGGAGCATCCGCGTGTCGAGAAGACGGCGCTTGGTGCGGAACGCACGGTCGATTGGGAACAGCGGACGGATGTCGAAAGCGTCATCAATGAGTTGAAGGACCGCCATTTCCGCATCGTCGGTTTGGAATTGGATCGGCGTTCCGTCGACCTGTTGTCGTACGAGGCGCCGCGCGACGTGGCCCTGTTGCTTGGCAATGAAGTCGAGGGTATCACGCCGTCGCTGCTCGACCTGTGCGACGATGTCGTGTCGATCGTGCAACACGGGAAGAAAGAATCGCTCAATGTGGGCGTGGCGGCCGCGATCGCCTCATTTTGGATATTGAACCGCAAGTAAGGTACGCTGACGGAAATATGCCCAAGGTGTCGATCGTCATCCCTGTCAAAAATGAGGAAAAGATGCTGCCGAAGCTCTTTGAGACCATTAAAGCCCAGACATTCAAGGATTACGAAGTGATCGTGGCGGATGCGCATTCGACGGACGGGACTGTCTCAGTGGCGGAGTCGTATGGCGCAAGGGTCGTTGAAGGCGGCATGCCGGGTCCGGGACGGAATAAAGGGGCGATTGCGGCGAAAGGCGACATCATTGCGTTTTTTGATGCGGACGTGCAGATGCCGTCGCCGAAGTTTTTGGAAGATTGCGTTGCCGAGATGGAACGCAAGAAATTGGATGTCGTGACATGCAAGGTCAAGCCGCTTTCGCGCAAGCCGATCGACCGGGCGATGCATGAAGCGTATAACGCCTACGTCATCGCGACTGCGAAAGTCCGGCCGCATGCGCCAGGGTTCTGCATCTTGGTGCGGCGCCATGTGCACCAGGGCATCAACGGTTTTGACGAACAGGTGGTCTTTGCCGAAGACCACGACTATGTCCAACGTGCCAAAAAGCAGGGGCACAAGTTCGGCATCCTGCGTTCGCACCCGATTGCGGTGTCCGTGCGCCGGTTGGAAAAAGACGGGCGCATCTCGATCGCGCTCAAGTATATTTTCGGCGAACTCCATATGGTGACCAAAGGCGCGATCAAGGAAGATTTGTTTGAGTACCAGATGGGTGGCGACGCCAAGGTGGAGCGCATCGCGCAGAAGTGACAGCGCGCCACGGCTGAGGCATACTCGCACGCATGACGAAACGGATCCCTGTCGCCAAGGTCGGCGAAGTGGCCGTAGGGCGCACGAAGACGTTCCGTTTTGGGTTCCAGAATGGCATCGCCTATAATGACGCGGGAGTGCTCAAGGCCTACGTCAACGCCTGCACGCACATGGGCGGCACGACGGAATTGGCTGGATCCGTGTTGCGTTGTTGCCGCCATGCGGCCGAGTTCCATCCGGCGACAGGGGAGCGGTTGTCCGGCCAAGCGCCAGAGGGTTCGCGTCTCACGCCGATTGAGCTGGTCGTAGAAGGTGACACGGTTTTTGCACTGCTTGAGCTCGCACCTGACCCTTTTTCTTTTTGATACATGTTCAAACGACTGGCCAAATGGTTCCACAGCGAGACGAGCGGGTTGACGGCTGCAGCAGTTATCATTGGCGCATCGGCGCTGGCGGCGGATATCGTCGGCGTGCTGCGCGACCGGTCGCTCGCGGCCACGTTTGGCGCCGGCAATTATCTCGATGCGTATTACGCCGCGTTCCGTGTGCCGGATTTTTTGTACAATTTGGTGATCGTCGGTTCGCTCTCCGCCGGGTTCATTCCCGTATTCGCGCAATACCTGGAAACAAGAGACAAGAAAGAAGCTTGGCACATGGCCGAGCAAGTCCTGTCCGTGGTTGGCGTAACGATGATCGTGCTCTGCCTCGTCCTCGCGCTCACGGCACAATGGATCGTGCCGCTGACCGTGCCTGGTTTCTCGCCAGAAAAGACGCAGCTCACCATCCAGTTGGCGCGCATCATGTTCCTTTCGCCGTTTTTCCTCGGCTTGTCCGCCGTGATGGGCGGTATTTTGCAGGCGACACGTCGGTTTATTGCATTCTCGATAGCGCCAGTCGCGTATAACCTTGGCATCATTTTTGGGACGTTGGTGCTCGTACCGCGCATGGGCGTGATCGGCGTTGCCTGGGGCGTGGTGCTCGGGGCGTTCTTGCATTGCCTGATCCAAACGGTCGTGGCCATCCAACTTGGCATCCGGCGCATTCCGTGGCCGTCCATCAAAAACGAAGGCGTGCGGCGCATCTTGAAACTGATGGGACCGCGCACGCTTGGCCTCGCGGTCTCGCAGCTCAACCTCGTGATCTTGTTGATCTTCGCCTCGACCTTGAGCGCGGGTTCTGTCGCAATCTTCAACTTGGCCAACAACCTGCAAGGTTTCCCCGTCAGCATCATCGGCATTTCGTTTGCGGTCGCGGCATTCCCCATCTTGTCCAAAGCCGCGGGCAAGAAAGATATCGCGGGATTCAAGCAGGCGTTAAGTTCCGCGGCGCGCAAAATCTGCTTCTTCATCTTGCCGATGACGGCGTTGTTCTTCTTGCTGCGTGCGCAAATCGTGCGGCTGGCGCTTGGCGCCGGAGTCTTCGGCTGGACCGACACGATCCGTACCGCCGTGGTGCTTGGCGTGTTCGTGACCTCGCTCATCGGGCAGTCGCTGGTGCCGCTCTTGGCGCGCGCCTTCTACGCATTGCAGGACACGTGGGCGCCGCTGTGGATCGGGCTCGCCGCAGAAATCGTCAATGCGGGACTCGCGTATTTTTTGCGTGTGCCATTCGGGATTGCGGGTTTGGTCGTCGCGTTCTCGGTTTCGACGTACCTCAACATGTTCTTGTTGCTGTGGATGTTGCGCAGGCGTGAAGGGAAGTTAGGCAACGGCGAATTCACCAAGTCATTCCTCAAGTCACTGGCGGCGTCTGTCGCGATCATCGCTGTCGGGTATCCGGTACGCCAATTTCTCGGTACGGTCTTCCCGTTGTCGACATTCTGGCAAGTCGCATTACAAGCGGCTGCCGCCGGTGCCGCTGGCACCCTCGCCTTCGTGCTCGTCGCGTGGCTCATCAAGTCGGAAGAATTCAACGAGCTGATCCATGAGATCAACTATCGCATGTTTAAGCGACATGCCGTCGTTGAAGGCGCGGAAGAAGCACAAAATCTCTAGATCACGGCGTTGGCTCCCGTCTTATCGCGTGATAACATGGCGCGATGCCACGAAAAAAAATACGGAATTACGTCCCCATCGCTATCGGCGTAGTGGCCGTTTTGGTTGCGGCCGCGCTCGTGTGGCGCTTCAGCCCTGAAACCGCATCGCGTGTGATGTCCGTCGTCCTGCCGCAATCGTCAACTTCCTCCACGGGAGCGACTCAAGCGATCAATCCGGGCCTGCAACCCCAAGCGGCAGCGGTCGTGGATGCGTTTACCGGGATGGTCACGTTGGTACGCGCAAGTTCGACACTTGCCGTATTTTCGCGCATGAAGCTGCTTCCAGGCGATATCATCTCGGTCCCGGCTGATGGTTCGCTGGATGTCATCTGGCCGAATTATGGGCGCACCGAATTTTCCGGCGGAACAGTGTTCCTGCTTGTCCAAGCGTTTGAAAGCACGGACCAACAACGGTTCCTTGTCCGCGTTGCGCTTGCGTCGGGCCGCGCCTGGTCGCGGATCGAGCGTGCCCTCGGTTCGTATTCGGGATTTTCTTTCCGCATCGGCAACGTGCTGGTGGCGACACCGGGAGCCTCGTTTGGCATCACGACAGCAGACGGCTCTGCCACGGTTCAGTCACTCGAATCATATACTGACGTCTTCCGCGTGTCGGACCAACCGACGTCGGCCGCGCAGCACCAGCAAGGTGTCGTCGGTGACACGGTCGAAGTGCCGCAAGGTGATACGCGTGAAATTGCACCTGGCCAAGAGGTGACGCTTTCGATAAGCGGGACGGACCTGCCGAAAGCCACCGCGATGTCTGACAAGGAAACCGCAGATCCTTTTGTAATCGCGGGGGACTTGGCCATTCCGCTGGATGATCTGTCGTTGACGCCATTGCCAGGCCCGACCTCTTCCACAACGCCTGGGGCGTGATACGCTAGCGCCATCCGTATGAAACCTACCAATTCCCGCTTGGTCGCCGTGCTCGCCGTGTTGTCATTGTTTGGGTTCGGTTGCGGCCCGCAGATCGTCCGGGTGCCGCCCGCACCGACAGGACAAACACCGCCGCCACAAACCCAAGACGCTATCGACACCACCAAGCCATTGGCCTATCTCGACCTGAGTGGTGGCGCTGCCACAGTCACGCGAGGCGGCTCGACGGTTGCCGCGCAAGATGACACGCAGCTCGTCGCCGGCGACGAAGTCCGTGTGTCCTCCGGCACGACGTCGTTGGTCTATCCTGGTGCGGGTGAATCGCAGCTTGATGCAGGTGCAGACGTCACGTTGATCGCCGATGGGCCGGACACGGGCGATGTCTTTACCGAGCTCCGTGTCACGACGGGTGAAGTCTGGACGCGCTTTGAACGCTTGCTCGGCGCGAACGAACATTTTTCTGTCGAAGCCAATGGTGTGGTCGCGACGGTGCGCGGCACGGGCTTCGGTGTGGACGCCGAAGGGAACACCGTCAGCATCCTCGTGGCGGAACATTTTGTGGACGTGACGACCGAGGATGAAGAGTCTTCCGCATCGGCCTACCCGGCGGACGCCATGCAAATGGACGCCGGCCATGAGATGACCGTCCACGCCGCGGATTTCCAGAACATGGATGCCGCCGGTCGCCGAGCGCAGGTCAAGGCCATGTCGGCGGCCGACCGGCAACAACCCGGTTTTACGTTTGCCGCCACGCCCATCCCGCTCGCCAAGCTGGTGCGTCCCTTGCATCCTGTCCTGTTGCCGCCCGCGCCGACGACGTTGCCCGCGCCGTTGCTGCAGCGCATGCAGACGATCAAGCGCCTGATGACCGTGACACCGACCACGCCAGGCTTCGCCGCACCGACGCGCACGCTCCAATCCGGTGAGACGGCGCCGGAAGGCGCCGCACCGACGTCGACTGGCCCGACATCCCTCGAACTTGACAGCCAAGCGACGTTCACCGTCAAATAGATACATAAAGTAATCTGGAGTATACTGGCTTTTTAAGCCATTAATCTCCCTTTTATATGGATAACCAGACACAACCGACAAAGGCACCGATGCCCCAGGTTGATTCAACCCTCAAACAGGAAACGTTGCCGACCCAGCGCATCAAACCGCTGTACCGCGTGACGCAAATCATTTGGTACATCGTCGGTATCCTCGAAATTTTGTTGCTGTTGCGGTTCTTCCTCAAATTGCTGGGCGCGAATCCTGCCGCCGGATTCACCCAATTCATTTACGGCATCACCTACTTGTTCGCCGGGCCGTTCCTGTTCGTGTTTCGCGTTTCGCAAGTCGAGGGCAGTGTCTTTGAATGGTCGACGCTGCTCGCCATGTTCGTCTACCTCATCATCGGTTGGCTGATCGCGAAGGCGCTCGTGATGGCGAAGCCCGTCACGACGAAGGAGGCGGATAAGAACCTTCCGGGGCAAGCATAAGCTTCAGCCATTGCCAAAAACGCGTTTTTCCCGCATGATTGGCCCCATCCATGGACCAATCCCGCATCCGGAATTTTTGCATCATCGCGCATATCGACCACGGCAAGTCTACGCTTGCCGATCGTTTGCTTGAAACCACGGGCACGGTCGAAAAACGCAAGATCAAGGAGCAGATGCTTGATACGATGGATCTGGAACGCGAGCGCGGCATCACCATCAAGCTCCAGCCGGCACGCATGAATTACACGGCGAAAGATGGGAATGTCTACGAATTGAACCTCATCGACACGCCGGGCCACGTCGACTTCGGATATGAAGTATCGCGGTCGCTAGCCGCCGTCGAAGGCGCGTTGCTGCTTGTCGACTCGACGCAAGGCGTGCAGGCGCAAACGATAGCCAACCTCTATCTCGCGATCGAACAGAACCTGACGATCATCCCGGTCTTGAACAAGATCGACTTGCCGAACTCGGAGGTCGAACGACGTGCCGAAGAATTGATCAGGCTCATCGGCTGTACGCGCGAAGAAATTTTGCTCGCATCAGGCAAGACGGGTGCCGGCGTACCAGAAATTTTGGAACATATCGTCAAAGACATTCCGCCGCCGGCGGGAGATCCGAACGCGTCGTTCCGCGCCGTAATTTTTGATTCGAAATACGACGAGTATAAAGGCGTCGTCGCGTACGTCCGCGTGGTTGATGGGAAGTTGTCCAAGAACCAAAACATCAGTTTCCTCGCGACCCATGGCCAGGGGATTGCGCTTGAAGTCGGCTATTTGAAGCCAGGATATGTCGCGACCGAGTCGATTTCGGCAGGCGACATCGGGTTCGTCGTCAGCGGCCTGAAAGATATTTCTGCCGTCCGCGTCGGTGACACGGTTGCGATGGCCGGTTCGGTCGGCACAATCGCATTGCCGGGCTACAAGGAAGTGAAGCCGATGGTCTACGCCGGAATTTTTCCGCGTGAAGGCAACGAGTATGAGCGTTTGCGTGACGCGATCATGAAGCTCCAGTTGTCGGACGCGGCGTTGACGTGCGAACCGGAACATTCGACGGCGCTCGGGTTCGGTTTCCGTTGTGGCATGCTTGGCATGTTGCACCTCGAAATCGTGCAAGAACGGTTGGCGCGCGAACACAACATGGAAGTCGTCGTCACGACGCCGTCGGTGGCCTACGAGATCACGCGCACGGACGGGACAGAAGAGACCATCAAATCACCACTCGCGCTCCCCGACCCCTCGCGCCTCAAGGAAACGCGCGAGCCATGGGTCGCCGTCGATATCGTGTCGCCGAGCGATTACATGGGCAACGTGATGCAGCTCGTGCAAGACCGGCGCGGCGTGTTCAAGACGACCGATTATTTTGACCCGACGCGCGCGGTGCTGCACTACGACATGCCCCTTTCGTCCGTCATCGTGGATTTCCACGACCGCTTGAAGAGCGCGACCGCGGGCTACGCTTCTTTAAGTTATGAATTCATCGGCTATCGTGCTGCGCCGATCGTGCGGCTGGACATCTCCGTCGCCGAAGAGCCGGTGGCAGCGTTCGCGACGTTGATCCACGAAAGTGAAGCCTACCGCCGCGGCAAGGAAATCGTCGAAGTCTTGAAAGACGTCTTGCCACGCCAACAGTTCGTGGTGAAGATCCAAGCCTCGATCGGGGCAAAGGTCATCGCGAGCGAACGCTTGTCCGGCTACCGCAAGGACGTGCTGGCAAAAATGTCGGGCGGCGACTATACTCGCAAATCGAAGCTCCTGCAGAAACAGAAAAAGGGGAAAGAGCGCATGATGTCAATGGGCAAAGGCGCCGTCGAGATCCCGCCGGATGCTTTCATCAAAGTCTTGAAACGCAAAGAATAACTTCATATGAAACGCAAAAAATTTGAGATCTTTTGGAAAATCATCGTGGGCTTTATTGCGCTCTCGACGGTCTTCTTTTTGCTGGCGCCGTTCTTGACGCAACGGTAGTTTTGTCATCCGTCCGCCTTCGTGCCAAGATCGGTGGATGCAGAAACGGTGGGTCCTTGCGGAGACGAAAGAAGTGCCGATGGAAGCGGCGTTGCAGTCGTTTTTTGGCGAGCGCCAGGTGCATCCGGCCGTGACGCGCATCTTGGTGAACCGCGGCGTCACCAAGGCAGATGAGCTTGAGGCGTTTTTTGACCCGTCATGGGAAAAGGGGATCCATGACCCTTTTTTGTTTTCCCACATGCAAGAAGCCGTCGACCGTTTATTCCGCGCAATCGAGAACGGCGAACGTGTCACGGTCCATGGCGATTACGATGCGGACGGCGTGACGGGGAGCGCGGTGGTGATTACGGTGTTGCGCGAGATCGAACAGCGCATCCATCCAAGCCAGCCGACGAAAATTGATTTTTATATCCCGCACCGCGACAAGGAAGGATACGGGTTGCATCCGGCGACGGTCGAAGAATTGAAACAGCGCGGCACCTCCGTCATCGTGACCGTGGATTGCGGGATCGCGTGTCCCGTCGAGATCGCGCAAGCCAAGGCGCTTGGCATCGATACGGTCGTGGTTGACCACCACCAATTTGGAGACGTGTTGCCGGACGCGATTTTGATCCATCCGAAATTGCCGGGTGAATCGTATCCGTTTCCGCATCTCGCGGCCGTCGGTGTGGCGTTCAAATTAGCGTGCGGATTGCTCGTCGAAGCGAAGAAGCGCAATCTCGGCATTCCCGACGGATGGGAAAAATGGCTGCTCGACTTCGTCTCGATCGCGACGGTGACGGATATGGTTCAGATCGTCGGCGAGAACCGAGTGCTCGAGACGTTTGGGTTGAAAGTCTTGAATAAGACACGTCGTCCTGGCATGCGGAAACTGATCGAAGCAGCAGGCTGCACATTCGGCGAGATCACGAGCGAGTCTGTCGCGTTTTCGATCGGACCGCGCATTAATGCGGCAGGGCGGATGGACCATGCGTCGCTGGCGCTGGCGGCGATGTTGGCGGAATCCGAAGAAGAAGCGGCCATCTGCGTCAGCGCCCTGGAGAATTGCAACCGCGACCGGCAAAAGGCGACGACCAAGATGATGGCGCAGGCGGAAGAACAACGAGGCGAAGTGGCTGCAGACGAAAAGATCGTGGTGTTGTGGTCGGAAAATTGGTCACCATCGCTCGTCGGGCTTGTCGCAGGACGGTATCTCGACAAGACAGGGAAACCGGTCGTCGCCATCGGCAAGCACGGTTCGCGCTGGGTCGGTTCCGGGCGATCGTTCTCATCGTACGACATCACCGAGGCGATGAAACAATCCGGCGAAGGGATTTTGACGCACGTCGGCGGGCACGTGCAGGCGTGCGGTTTTTCGTTCCCCGAAGACGCGCCGTTTGATGAGCTCGTGTCACGTTTGCGCGCGCATGCCGCAAAACAGTTGTCAACGGACGAGCTCGCGCCGCTGTTGCCAGTTGATGCCGAAATTGCGCTTGAAGAGATTGATTGGCTGCTTGTCGATTCGTTGAACGCGCTCGAACCGCTTGGCGAAGGCAACAAGCGCCCCGTCTTCTTGTCGCGTGGCTTGGAAGTCGTCTCCTGCGATTTGGTCGGCTCGACAGGAACGCATGCCCGTTGTTTGCTGCGCGGACCGTCTGGCAAGACGATGAAATTCATGGGGTTCAAGTTCGGGTCGCGCATCGACGAACTAACGTTCGGAAAAAAGATCGACGTGGCGTTTGATGTCGGGATCAATGCTTGGAACGGACGGCGAGAGATCCAATGCAAATTGGTGGACGTGCGTGAGTGCATCCCTGTGGCTGCGTGAATGCTATACTGATTGCCCATGGCGGAAGAAGGAAAAAAGAAATTTGGGATGCGGGATATCTTCCGCGTGTTCTGGCCGGAGGCTAGGCCGTTTTGGGTTTCGATCATCGCCATCCTGTTGCTCAATGCCGTGATCGAAGTGCTGTCAACCGGTGCCGTGCCCTTGATCTTCAAACGGTTCACGGATGTCGTCGTATCTGCGACGGGTGACCGGTCGGCGGTCGTGTCGAGTTTGGTGATGGTGATCGTGCTCTTGGCCGGCGTGCGTTTGGCGAACATCATCTTGGGACGCATCTTCGCCGTCATCAATGCGCGGTTTGAGACGCGCGTGATGGCACAACTCGAAGAGCGCGCCTTCCGCCACACACTTGGGCTGTCCTATAAATTTTTCACGGACAGTTTTTCCGGGACGCTCGGCAAGAAAATTTCGCGCCTGTCGAGCTCGTTCGAGACGTTGGCCGACCTCTGCCTGACCGACGTCTGGACGCTTGTCGTCGACATGGTGACGACCGTCACGATCTTGGCGCGCATCCGCCCGTCGGTCGCCGGCATCATGGTGGCGTGGTGCGTCTTCATCGTCGCGTTGAATTTTTGGTGGGTCAACCGCCGGAAAGGCGTCGACGAAGAACGCGCCGCGCTTGATTCGCAGACCGGCGGCCTGATGTCTGATGCGCTCACCAACTCGATCAACATCAAGTTGTTCGCCACCGAAAAACGCGAAGATGGTTTTTTCACGAGCTTGACCGACAAGCTGTATACCGTCACGGCGCGTGTCTGGAACTTGACGAGCACCGCCGATACGTTGCGAGGCCTGCTGCTTATCTGCCTTGAGTTCGGGACGTTTTGGATTTTCATCAATGGCTGGTCGCATGGCACGCTGACGCTTGGTGATTTCGTGCTCTTCCAAACGGCCATCGTCATCTTGAACGGACGCATGTATTCGATGGGCCGTATCATCCGGCAATCGGTCAGCGCGACGGCAAATGCGAAAGAAGCGATTGAGCTGATGGACACGGAGCCGGAGGTTAAAGATATTCCACGGGCCAAGGCGCTGCGCGTGAAGCAGGGGAATGTGGTGTTTTCGTCCGTGGATTTTTCGTATGTCGGCAACCAGGTGTTGCAAGGGTTTTCGCTCGATATCGCAGCACGCGAAAAGATCGCGCTCGTCGGCCCGTCGGGCGCAGGCAAAAGTACAGTCACCAAATTGCTGCTGCGCTTTTATGACGTGAGCAAGGGTGCGATCCTCGTCGACGGGCAAGACATTTCGCGCGTCACACAATCAAGTTTGCGCGAAGCGATCTCCCTCGTCCCGCAAGAACCGATCCTGTTCCACCGCAGCTTGCGCGAGAATATTGCTTACGGTCGCGATGGTGCATCCGAAAAAGAGATTATCGCAGCAGCGAAAAAAGCGCATTGCCACGAGTTCATCTCGTCGCTCGAAAAAGGCTACGACACGCTGGTCGGCGAACGCGGCATCAAGCTCTCCGGCGGCGAACGCCAGCGCGTGGCGATCGCGCGCGCCATCTTGAAAGACGCGCCAATCCTCATCCTCGATGAAGCCACGTCATCGCTCGATTCCGAATCGGAATCATTGATCCAAGACGCGTTGCGCCAGCTCATGAAAAACAAGACCGTCATCGTGATTGCGCACAGGCTCTCGACCATCATGCAGATGGACCGCATCATCGTCATGGAAGACGGCAAGGTCACGGACATGGGGACGCACGACGAGCTCTTGAAGAAAGTCGGGATTTACCAGAAGCTGTGGAACATCCAGGCAGGCGGATTCAAACAAAGATGAAACTCACCATCCAAACAGACGGCGGCGCACGCGGGAACCCTGGACCTGCGGGGATCGGTGTCGTGATCAGCGACGAGCACGGGAAAGTCCTTGAAGAGCATGCCAAGTACCTCGGTGTGACGACAAACAACCAAGCGGAATACCAAGCGGCGATTTTGGGCTTGAAGCGCGCCGTCGCATTGGGAGCGACGTCGGCAGAGGTCGTGTCTGACAGTCTGTTGATGATCAGCCAGGCGAATGGCGACTACAAGGTGAAAAACCCAGACATCGGCCGCCGGTTTTTGGAACTGAAGAACCTTGAAACCGAGTTGGGAGGCCGGGTCACGTATCGCCACGTGCGCCGGGAAATGAATAAGCACGCGGACAAATTGTCGAATGACGCGATGGATGCGGGATCAGGAAAAAAGAAACGGTAGAGAGGTGTGGATAACGTCAGAGGAGGATGCTTTTTGTGCTACAATAGCGAGGAATGAACGCGCGGAGGACACAATCCCCAAAACGCGGGGCTTCGACAATGGAGCGACAGCGCTTTTCGTGGCCGTCGTGGTTATGGAAATGGCACCATCTCCTGTCGATCTTTATTTTGTTTTTTGGGATTGGGATGGCGGTTGCCTCGTTGCAAGTCTTCCCGTCGCGGATCCCCCTTCAGGCTGATTCGTCTGAAAATATCGTCGGTTGGGTTTGGGCGGATCCCGTGGGTTGGATTTCTGCCAATGATTTGAATCCAAGTTCCTGTTCGCCAGGCCCGTGCGGCTCGTATGGTATCAATCTCGATACGACCACCAACCAGATCAATGGCTTTGCCTGGAATGATGACGTGGGCTGGATCTGTTTTGGGACTTCTTGTTCGGCTTCTGGCGCCTGCAATGGGACGCCGCCGGCCGGTGCATTGACCGCGTCCATCAACCCTGGCGCCGGGACGGTCCAAGCCCGTGGTTGGGCCAAGGTGTGCAATGAGGGCGATGATGGTTGGATCTCGTTGAACTGTCTGGACGCGCCGGGTTCCGCATGTGCGGCTGTCAGCCCGTATTGGAAAGTTGTGTTTAACCATTCAACCGGGGCGTTCAAGGATACGTTGGTAAGTGGTTCATCCTTCGCGTGGAATGGCACCGCCGGAGGAACGGGTTTTGGCTACATGGATTTCCAGCAACTCCATGTGAGCGCCGAAGCTCCGCCATTTTGTAATGACAACAAAGACAATGACGGGAATGGCCTCAAGGATTGCCAAGAAGCTGCCTGTTCAACTGACCCGAGCTGCCTCGTTGAGAAGACGTCTAACGGGAACTGTGCCGATGGGATCGATAACGACGGGAGTGGCATAAAAGATTGCCAGGAAGCGGCGTGTTCGACTGATCCGCATTGTCTTCCCGAGATTCCGGCAAACGGAAATTGCGCCGATGGGTTTGATAATGATGGGGACAACCTGATTGACTGCGCAGACCCTGGATGCACGGGATATCCTGCGTGTGTCTTGTCCGGTGAGGCAGCCTGTCCGCTTGGTTCTGCGAATGCCTGCTGCTCGGATGGTACTGACAACGACGGCACTGGCGGGATTGATTGTGCCGACACGAATTGCCAAAACCAGGCGCCAATCTGTACGCCGGCTTTCCTCTCGGCAAAGTTTGGCGACGTGTATGCGCAAAACGGTATTTCAGGACAAACGACGGCGGGAGGGCAGTCGGTCTCGAATGCGACGTATTGCTTGACGAGCCAGGGGTCCATTTCTGGGTTTAGCAGCAGCAGCACCTGCGTGGAATCGAATAACGGGCAGAACATCACGTTGCCGACCAATGCCAGTGGATACGCCAGCACGCTTGGAAGCATTGATGTGAACGGCATCATCGCCGGGCACTATGGTCCCGTCACGACGTACTTGGGTACGTTGCCACCAGTCTTGAACGGCCAAGTGTTTGTCGCCAATGGCAATGCCACACTCGGGGCGACGACGTTCCAAAATGGTTCTGGCGCGACGCAACGCGGAAATGGGCTCTTGATCGTCAATGGTGGAGACCTCACGATCACGAACGACCTTGCCTACCAGACCAACGCGCTTTCACCGTCCGGTTCGCTCAAGAATTTGGCCTCTTTCGGCGTGATCGTCACCAGGAATTCCAGCGGCGTCGGAGGCAACATCATCATCAACCCGAGCGTCAAGAACTTAGTCGGGGCGTATTTTGCGGAACGGGTCATCAGTACGGGATCGCTCTGTGCTCCCGCCGCGCCGACCTGCCCAGGCGAACAGCCGCTCCAGATCCTCGGCTTGATGGCGGCATTCGAGTTCAAGCTCCAGCGCAACACTCACGACCCGAACATCGCTGCGGAAACCGTCATTTTTGACGGCCGGGCCGTGGCCAACCCGCCGCCGGGTATGCAGCAAGTCTCCCAGTCGCTACCCTCATCTAAAGACGCATTTTGAAATCTATGTCGCTTTTCTCCAAACAACCCCAAAAACAAAGCTACATCGGCCTGGATATCGGCCTGTCAGGCATCAAGCTCGTCGAACTGCAAAATGAGAAAGGACGAGCGCGTCTCGTGACGTATGCCTATGCCGAAATGCCGGCGACGACGCTCGAACATGCATTCACCGACGAAATCGACAAGGTCGCGGCCTTCATCAAGAAGATGATCACGACGGCCAAATGCACGACCAAGCACACGGTCGCGGCGCTCCCGATCTCAGCCGTCTTTTCCTCGATCATCAGCGTGCCTGGCGCCAACGAAAAAGAGATCAAGGATGCCGTACAGCTGCAGGCCAAAAAGCTCATCCCGGTCCCGCTTGAGGAGATCTCGCTTGATTCAAAGACCATCGACTCGACGGATGGACGCGGCGATGGAGGAAAAAAGATCACACGCGTGCTGATTACTGGCGCCCCGAAAGCGCTGGTCACGCAATACATGGACCTCATGAAGCGCATCGGGTTGGAACTCATCTCACTCGAGACCGAAGCGTTTGCGCAGATCCGTTCGCTGATCGGCAAGGACCGTTCGAGCATCATGGTGATCGACATCGGTTCCATGCGCACCAACATTTCGGTCATCGAAAAAGGCATCCCGTTCCTCAACCGTTCGATTGCAACGGGCGGCGTCAATGTGACGCAAACCATTTCAAAAACCTTGGGCGTTCCGTATGAGCAAGCCGAGAACATGAAGCGCGACATCAAGTCGATGCAAGCCTTTTCGCAAGCCGGCGACCTCTCGCCGATCCTGACGACGCTCTTGAAGCCGATCCTCGACGAGATCCGCTATTCGTTCAACCTCTACCAAGGACAAACCGAAGACGGGCAGCAAAAGCGCATCGACAAGATCATCCTGACGGGCGGGGCGGCGCTCTTGCCGCGTTTGCCGGAATTCCTGACGTCGCTCATGAACGTCAACACCTATCTTGGCGACCCCTGGGCGCGCGTCGTCTATCCCACGGACTTGCGGCCCGTGCTCGACGAGATCGGCCCGCGCTTTTCCGTATCCATCGGTTGCGCCATGAGAGACATTGAATAACCCATGCCTGACGATATCTCGCTGCTCCCCGAGGGGCTGCGGAAAAAAGAAGACGACCTCAAAACGACCGCGCCCCCAAAAGCGCCGGCCGCTTCGGGCAACGAACTGAAATTTTCCATCCCGAAAGACGAGGGCGAGGACATCGAAGTCATCGAGATTGATGAAGGCGAAGTTGACCAAGTGTTGGCGGGCGAACCGCCGTTGACGCGCTTCATCTACAAAGTCGCGTCCGTGTTTGATGAGCTCAAGACCAAGTTGTTCCAAGCAAAATTGCCTGAACCGGCGCCCAAGCTGCCGCCGCAATTTTTTACCCCACCGCCGGTGAAAGCCAAGGCAGCGCCTGGCGCCGTCCCGAGTCCAGTTGGCACAGGTGCAGCCGTGGCACCAGCCCCGTCCGTTGGCGCACAGCCTGTCGGTGTTTCGCCGGCCACGCCTGCCAAACCGAGGGTCATCGTCACGCCCTCGCAAACCGTCCCGCATCGCGTGCGCGTGATCAAGCGCATCCGCAAGCCCGTGCGCGTGAGCTTTGTGTCGGATGATGATTTGCGCTTACTGCACATCGACGTCCCCAAGCGGCGGTTCACCTTTATCGTGACGGCCATCGTATTCGTCTTGCTCATCGGCGGGGGATGGTATTTCCTTGGCCAGCAGGCGCAAGCGGCGCAAGGGGAACTGGCAAAAGCCAACAGCCAATTAAGTGACGTGCGTTCACAGATCGCGACGGAGCAGGCGTCTTGGTCATCCTTCCAGGATCTTGAGCCCCGGCTTAAGGCGTTGCGCAGCTTGCTCGATGCGCACATTTCGCCGACGCGGCTGTTCAGTGACATCGAAACCAATACGCTGCCCACCGTGACGTATTCCTCGTTCAGCATGTCCGCGGACAGCGACGTGACGTTGTTGACCACGGCGGATTCGTTTGAGACAGCCGCAGAGCAGGTCAAGATTTTCCAACAGTTACCATACGTCACCAAGGTCGAAGCCTCGTCGTATTCGGCGTCATATGCCACGCCCTCCGCGCCCGAGCCGAGCAGCGTCAATTTCCAGCTCGTGCTGACGTTGTCCGGTTCTGCGCTTAACGCGTCGTCCTCAACCGTCGCCACCGCCCCATAACCATGCCTGACATGCTCACGCCGACGAACGGCGATCCCAAGGACGACAAGTTGCCAAAGGCCCCCAAAGGCCCGTCGGTCTTGTTTACCGAATATTACGGTGCGGCGTTCTTGTTCCTGATCGCCGTGTTCGTCGGGGCATCATTCTTCGTGTTGCGGCCGCAGCTGGATGCGATTAAGCAGACCAACGCGCAAACGACGGCACAGCTTGAGAACATCGCCCGCCAACGGGCATACCTTTCGAGCTTGCAACAATCCGTCGCGGCCGCGCAGACCATCCCCGCAACCACGCTCGATGAAGTCAACCGTTCGTTGCCGGATGACATCGACGTGCCATCGCTCTTGGTCCAGTTTGGCGGGGCAGCGGCCAGCAATAACGTGCGCATCGACAGCTTGACGTTCTCCTCCATCCAAGCCGCTTCCACCCCCGCACCAAGTGCCACCGGCGCAGGTTCCAAGCCGGCGCTTGACCCGAATGTGCGTGCGGTGACGATTGACGTCGTGGTCCATGCGTTCAATTATTTTGACGTCAAACGGTTCTTGTCTGATATCGAAACCAACGTCCGCATGATGGACGTGACGGCGATCACGGCGTCGGGTTCTGGCAGCCAGCTTTCGTATAGCTTGGAACTCCAGACGTACGTCTTCGTGCCTTCAGGCCAACCAACACCCTCATCCTAAGTATGGCTTCCCACGGACCATCAACCTTATTCTCACGCATCCTGCTCATCATCGGCGGGTTGTTGGTGGTGGGCTTGTCCTTTTGGTTCATCGAAACCAGTTTGTCACCCGTACCAGTTCCGCCAGTCCCGCCGCAGCCCAGTTCCGTCCAGTTTGACCCGACGCTTGATGTTTCAAAAAATGCCGTGTTCTTTGGCTTGCGGCCCATGGGCCCGGACGTTTCCACTCCCGTTTCCGTCGGACGTGATAACCCATTCATCCCACCGCCAGCGCCAGTTTTCGTGACTTCGACCACATCCACAATTCCGGAAACGGCGACCAACACGGACCAGCAAGCACCGTCGTCGACGGAGCAAGTGGCGCCGACATCCACCGCAAGCGTCCCAGCCGCGAACGCGCCATTTATCCCAGCCACGCCTTGATATGGATGAACAAATCCTCGCCGTCCTGCTTTCAAAAAAGCTGATTGACGACAAGACGGCGGACATCGTGCGCCAGCTTGTGGCGCAAGGGAAGTCGATCGACCAGGCGCTCGTCGGCGGAAAATATTTGTCCGACGTTGATTTCGCCAAGGCACGCGCCGAAGCGATGGGTTTGCCGTACATCGACTTGACGGAGCGCATCATCCCTAAAGAGACGCTCGAAATCTTGCCGAAAGGCATCATGGAAACGTACGGCGCGGTGCCGACGGCATTTGACGGCACGACGCTTGAGATCGCGCTGCTTGACCCCAATAATTTCCACGCCGTCGAGGCGCTTGAGTTCTTGGCGGGGGAGCGCGGCTGGAAGCTCAAATACGTGGTCGCGCCCACGGCGCAGATCGAAAGCCTGCTCAAGAAAGTCCAAGGCCTCGGAGCCGAAGTCGCGACGGCGTTGGCACAAGCCAAAGGCAAGTTCGAAAAGCGCGGCGAAAAAGCCGATGAGTCCGGGCAACTTGAGGAGATCATCAAAGGCGCGCCGGTGTCGCGCATGGTGTCGATCATCATGCGGCATGCGGTGGAAGGCGGCGCGTCTGACATCCACATCGAACCGATGGGCGGCGAGGCGCGCGTGCGGTACCGCATTGACGGCGTCTTGCGCACGTCGTTGACCTTGCCGCTGTACGTCCTCCCGGCGATCGTGTCGCGCATCAAAGTCTTGGCAAACCTCAAGATCGACGAGACGCGCGTGCCGCAGGACGGCCGCATCACGCAAGAGATCAACGGCAAGAAGATCGACTTCCGTATCTCGACGTTGCCGGTCGTCGACAACGAGAAAGTCGTGATGCGCGTACTCGACACGTCCGTCGGTGCGCCGACGCTTGAGAACCTCGGCTACCGCAAAGAACATATCGACATCGTGAAAGAACAGATCAAGCGTCCATATGGGATGTTCCTCGTGTCCGGCCCGACGGGTTCTGGTAAGTCGACCACATTGTTCGCCGTCCTCTCGATGTTGAACGCCGAAGGCATCAACATCTCGACCCTCGAAGATCCGGTCGAATATTACATCCAAGGCGTCAACCAATCGCAGATCCGGCCCGAGATTAATTACACCTTTGCGACGGGCTTGCGCGCACTTTTGCGCCAAGACCCGAACGTCATGATGGTCGGCGAAATCCGTGACCATGAGACGGCGGAACTCGCGATCAATGCGGCGTTGACCGGGCACTTAATGTTCTCGACGGTCCACACCAACGACGTGTTCAGCATCGTGCCGCGTTTGGTCGACATGGGCGTCGAACCGTTCTTGCTTGCCGCGACCATCAACATTGGCATCGCACAACGTTTGGCGCGCAAGATCTGCACGCATTGCAAGGAACCGGTCGAGATTGAGGCTGCCGTCATCGAAAAATTACGCAAAGACTTGTCCACCATCCCGCCAAAATATTTCAAACCTGGGTTTGACCCGAAAGGCCCGCTCGTGTTTTTCCATGGCAAAGGCTGCTCACGTTGTGGCGATACGGGATACCAAGGCCGCGTCGCTATCGCCGAACTGTTCGAGTTCATCGAACCTGTCCGCCGTTTGGTCGAAAAGGGGATTACCGCCGACCAGGAACGCGCGGAGTTCACCAAGCAAGGAGCGATCACGATGCGGCAGGATTCTGTCTTGAAAGCGCTGGATGGATTGACGACGGTGGATGAAGTGTTCCGCTTGAGCCAGGATGTGCAGGAAGATGCGTAACCATTACACTCTACTTGATATGCCCAAGCAAAAAATCCTCCTGGTCGAAGACGATGGCTTTTTGGCCAGTATTTATGCGCAAAAGCTGGAGGTTGAGGGGTTTGAGACGTCGCTGGCCACGAACGGTGAAGATGGCTTGAAGTTTGCGGCCAAGGATAAGCCGGCGTTGATCTTGCTGGATTTGCTCATGCCCAAGATGGATGGGTTTGAAGTTTTGGAAAAGCTCAAGGCGGATGAGAAGTTGAAGAACATTCCTGTGCTCGTCCTCACGAACCTTGGGCAGCGTGAGGATGTAGAACGCTGCATCAAGCTTGGGGCGGTCGGGTATATCATCAAGGCGCATTCGTTGCCGAATGAGACGGTCAACCGCGTCAAAGAAATTTTGCATGCCACAGTATAAGTACCGCGCCAAACTCCCGAACGGCGAGATGCAGGCCGGCGTGATTGAGGCGCCTAATCCAGAGGCCGCGCAAGAGGCCTTGACCGAACGTGGCGCCGAGCCGCAGCTGATTGAGCCGTATACCTCCGTCCAAGGCGTCTCGAACCGCCTGACGTTTTTGTTGAACCCGATCAAGCCGAAAGATTTGGTGGTCGCCATCCGCACCTTGTCGGTGATGGTGTCGGCCTCGTTACCGTTGACGGATGCGGTACGTAACATCGCACGGCAAACGGTGAATGTACATTTGAAGGCAGTCTTGTCTGACGTGGCCAACGAAGTCGAAGGCGGCGGGCGGTTGTCGGATGCGTTTGGCAAATATCCCAAAGTGTTTTCCGGGTTTTTCATCAACATGGTGCGTTCTGGCGAGACTACGGGGCAATTGGCGGACGTGCTCGAATACCTCGCGGACCAGCAAGAAAAAGATTATGACTTGAGTGCCAAGATCAGCGGCGCCATGATTTATCCGGGTTTTATCTTGAGTTCGATGGCCGTGATCGCGTTCATCATGATGACGTTCGTAGTGCCGAAACTGGTGTCCGTGTTGGCGCAAGCCAATGTCAAATTGCCATGGACGACGCGCGGGCTGATCGCGACGTCGGGCTTTTTCCAGAGTTATTGGTGGTTGATGCTCATCCTGATCATCGGCGGCACCATCGGCATCCGGGCGATCATTGCGACGCCAGCCGGGCGGTATTATTGGGACTTGATGAAGCTCAAAATCCCCATTTTTGGCAACCTGTTCCAACGCGTGTATGTGGTGCGTTTTTCGCGTTCGATGGCAACGCTCGTCAAAGGCGGTGTTGATACCGTCAGTGCGCTGACCATCGTCGCCGACGTGATGGATAACGAAGTTTGGCGCCAGATGGTGCTGGCGACCATCCGCGAAGTCAACGACGGAAACTCAATGACGACGGTGTTTGAACGCTACAAATTCGTTCCCGTGATGATGACGCAGATGCTGGCGGTCGGTGAAGCAACAGGCCGCACCGAAGAAGTCTTGCAACGTTTGAGTACCTTCTTCTCACGCGAAATCGACAACGTCGTGGCAAACCTGGTGTCGCTCATTGAGCCGGTGGTCATCATTATTTTGGGCTTGGGCGTCGGCATCCTGGTTTCAGCCATCATGTTGCCGCTCTACCAGTTGTCGAGCGGTGCGGGGATTGGATGAGGCTTGTGGATAACTTTCGAGCGATATTTGTTCCGTGCTATACTCTCGCTATAACCAAATCGTCGGCAACCCCGACCTAGCCCAATTATTCATTAGATTTTTATGCCAAAGAAACAACAAGGTTTTACCCTTATCGAACTGTTGGTCGTGATCGCCATCATCGGGCTGCTCGCGACGCTTGCGGTTGTGGCGTTCGGTAGTGCTCAGCAAAAAGCGCGTGACTCAAAGCGTGTGGCTGACGTTCAGTCATTGGTGTCTGCTTTTGCGGCAGCGTCTTCAGACAGTTCGTCGAATGCGCTCTGTGTCAAGACTACATGTGCCGTGATTTCTGCGGATACGGTGGCAAGCGGTCTGGGTATCTGCAACAACTCGTGTGGAGTAGGTGGCGCAACAGACATTTCCTCAACCTACTTGAACTTGTCGACCGTCAATGATCCAACCGCATCCGTTTTGGCCACCAAGTGCGTTTCTCCGACCCCGACTGGCGCGTGTAATTACACGATCTATAACGGAGCGACACTATCGAACTTTACTATTGGTTTTTGGACGGAAAATGCGGTCTCGAGCCTTGCTGCTGGTGCCCATACGGCGAACCACGCAGGGATCGTGAACTAAGCTGTTTGCTCTGCAAGAACCCTCCGTTCTATGCGGAGGGTTTTTGTTTCCGCGAATTCGTTGATGGAGTATACTAGGAACAACTATGAAACTCCTGCGTAAGCCCGGCTTCTCCTTGCTTGAGGCGTTGGTCGTGATCTTGATCGTCGGCATCTTGGCGGCGATTGCCATTTACTCGCTCAACATCACGCGAGCGAGTAACCGCGATGCCAAGCGCATCTCGGACATCAGCGTGATCCGTGCGGGATTGACGCAGTATTGGTTACAGCAAGCGACGTATCCTGTCAGCACAGGCGTCAGCCTTGGTGAACCTGGAGCAGGCGCAGATGTGTTGGCGGCCAACGGGTTTGCCCCGGCCAACCAAGCGACGGCACCGGTCTACTTACAAGCCTTGCCGATGGGTCCGAAAGCCAATGAATATTATTTTTACCACGGCTCGGCGACGGGCTATTCCATCAAATTCACCACCGAACGGAACACGGCGTATGGGCCGGCGGGCACGTGGTACGCGCATAGCGGTGGGGTGGATAAGAGTGATGTGGAGAAATAAGGTTTAATGACCGAACAAATCATCGCCATCGTCTTCGCTGCGCTCTTCGGCGCAATCTTCGGTTCGTTTGAGAATGTGTTGATTCTGCGGTGGCATGAGGAAGTCTCGATCATGGGACGGTCGCATTGCCCGGCATGCAAGAAGCAGATCAAGTGGATGTATCTCATCCCGATCGTGTCGTGGCTGGCGTTGCACGGGAAATGTGCGGAATGTGATGCGGGGATCAGCATCCAATACCCGCTCGTCGAAGCGGCGGCTGTCATCTTGGCGATTATCGCCGCCGTGCGGCACGACCCGTTCCTCGACCCGACGATGTTTACGTTTGAGTTCCTCGTGACGGTGGGTTTGATTGTGCCGGTCGTGATGGACATCCGTTGGAAAGAATTGCCGCTCGAATACCTCATCGGCCTGGCATCTCTCGCCTTCATGTTCCGTATCCTCATCATCCATCCGTTGACGACTTCTGCTTCGACGATTGCCTTGGGATATGACGCATTGGCGGTTGTCGGGTTGTTCGCGTTCTTCGGCTTGCAAGTCGCCATTTCGCGCGAGAAGTGGGTGGGTTCCGGCGACGCCTGGTTTGGCGTGTTGATGGGCGCGATCCTTGGTTGGCCGAACGCGTTGTTTGGCTTGTATGGCGCCTATATCATGGGCGGTTCGGTGGCGATCGCTGGTTTGGCACTTGGCAAATTAAAACGCGGTGACCGCGTGCCCTTCGCCCCGGCGTTGGCAGCAGGTACACTGTTGGCATTGTGGTATGGCGCACCGATCCTGGCATTCTTCTTCACGTAAGCTGCAAGGCTTCACGGTCGCCGAGCTGCTTGTCAGCATCATGATTTTAGGACTGATTTCAGTCGCAACTATCACGGATTTGCGGACGTCGCAGCAAGCCGATGAGTTGGCGACGGCAGCGCGTGTTGTTGCCGCGGATTTGGGCGCGGAACAGAACGCCGCGTTGACAGGCCAGAACATCAGGACCTGCACGGATTCCGCGACCAGCAAGAATGACGTGTGTGAACTGTCGACGTCATCCTGCGTTTCGGGCTCGTGCGCCGCCGCGCCGCCGTATGCCGATGGGTTGCATTTTGTGGCGGGTTCTTCGTCTTATGATTTTTTTGCGGATGTCGAGACTACTAAGAATGATTGGAAAGAAACGGACGCCACAGAAATCGTGAAGACGCGTAATTTGGCGGGTGTCGGTGCGGCGAACGTCGTCATCGACAGCTTGGTTACCTCGTCCTCGCTCGCGACGGTCGACGTGGCATTCCAGCGGCAGAATGGCGCGATGGGGATCAATGCCTGCTATGCGCCGTGTGCGTCGCCCGTGACACTGCGCATCATCTTGCGCCATACTCTCTCCAACAACACGACCGAAGTCGATTTGAATTCCTACACCGGCCGGGTCTCCATTCCCTGATATGACGAAGCGCAACGGGCAAACCTTGATTGAACTGTTGGTCGCGATGTTCGTGATCTCGATTGGGTTGTTTGGCGCGGTCGGGATCGTGTATTCCAACTTGGCGCTGGTCAACCGCGACACCGACGAAGTGACGGTCGTGAATTTGGCACGCGAAGGCGTCGAACTGGCCAAAGAAGCGCGGGACTCAAATTGGATTGCAGGCAATTCGTTTGACCAAGGGTTCGAATCCGGCAGCGACTATTCGGCGACGCCGGTCTGGAACGGGATCCTGGCGACACCAAGCTTTGATTTTACCGCCAACACAGTTACCGATACGCAGGCTGCAGTCATCCAGTTGGTCCCGACAAGCACCGCGCCTGGATTTTATGCCAACCTCAACATGGGAGCAGGAATCACCGGGAACTCGACCCTCTTCCATCGGCTGTTGACCTTCCACCCGATCTGCAGCGATGAGTCGGTCCTCAACAGCGGCGCGATTTGCGCGGGCGCACTCACCAAGATCGGTATCCGCGTGGAGTCGCATATCGAATGGACACGCCAAGGCATCACTAAGGATTTTACGATCTATTCGGATTTATATGATTGGCGCTAAACGTCCCGGCTTCACGCTGGTCGAGATGCTCGTCACGATCACGATTTTTGCGATCTTGTCGACGGTCTTGGCGCAGACGTTCATTTCGTTCAACCGGCTGCAACGGCAAGTGTCGGACAAGGCCGTTGTGGGGCAAGACTTGCGGTTTGCCACGGAGCTGATCGTGCGTTCGGCACGCAATAACCAGATCGACTATTCGGCACAACCGCTGCCGGCTAAGGGCAACATCCTCAAGTTGATCACGCCGACCGGCAGTTCCATTTGGGTCGGTGTCCAGCCCGGTGGCGCCGGCGGCAATTGCCAAGATGCGACCGTCTCCCAATGCCTCGCGTTGTCACTCGATAGCGGCACGACGTGGTCACCGATCACCGCCAAGCGCGACGAAGTCGAGAACTTTGACGTGTACGTGCGACCCTCCGTTTCGCCGTTCGTTTTGTCTGGCGGCGCCTATCCCAACAACATGCAGCCGTTCGTGACACTCAACCTGACGCTCAAATATATTGCCTCGAACGCGCAAGATGACCAGACGCTGCAAGCGCAGACGACGGTCTCGTCACGCGTCTACCTCCGCTGATTTTATGACGATTCAACGCGGCAACATCCTCCCACTGGCGCTCATCATGACGCTCACCATCTTGTTGACCGGCATCGGCATCGCGACGGTCGTGCTGGAAGGTTCACAGCGCGCCGTCAACACCGACCAAAGCGTCGCGGCGTATTACATGGCGGACTCCGGCATCGAGCGTCAGCTGTACGAAGTCCGCAAGGACAACCAGACAGCGGCATACGTGTCGACGCTGGGCGGATCGTATTTTAATGGCGGCTCATGGGTGTCGAGCGGCTCGTATTTGCCCACGACCAGCAAGAAATTTTCGTATGTCGCCACGTCGAGTTTTGCCGTGATCGACCTGTTTGATCCGGATGACCTTTCTTCGAAACCTGGAATCTCAAAAATGACGGTCACTTGGGCCAAAGACCCGAGCTGCGCCGGTCCGCAATCAAACATCGAAGTGAGTTATGCCTATTGGACGATCGTCGGTGGCGTGCCGCAATTGCCTTCGAGTAATGATTATGTCGTGCTCCCAAAAAACGGCACGGGCACCATCACCGTCAACACGCTTGACCCAAACAGCTCCTACCGCGTGCGCCTCAAAGCCTCAGATTGTGCCGCGATCAATGTCAATGTCGCGTTGGCGGATGCGTCCGGCAATCCCAAAGCATTCCCAGGTGATTTGACGCTCGGCGCACAAGGCACGTATGGCGCGGCCTCGCAAAAGATCGCTGTCACCATGCCAAAGCTCAACGTCTTGTCCGGCGTGTTCAGTTTCGTGATTTTCTCTGAGTGCACGCTGGTCAAAGGAAGCGGCGTGCAGACGTGTCCGCCGTAGGGCCATTCTCCCTTTGTCAATCCGCCCATCCTCGTCTAAACTGTCGATAATGAAGCACTATTCTAAGGCCGAGGCGGAGACCCGTATCAAGAAACTCCGGGTTGAAATCAACAAGTACCGGTACCAGTACCATGTCTTGAATTCCCTCGAAATTCCAGAGGCAGCGTTGGATGGGTTGAAGCATGAGTTGTATGAGTTGGAGCAGCAATATCCCGGTTTGATCACGAGGGATTCGCCGACACAGCGTGTAGCGGGTGAAGCGATGCCAGGGTTCAAGAAAGTCACGCATCAAGCGCCGATGCTGTCGATCGAGGATGCGTTTTCGCGTGAGGAAGTTGATGAGTGGCTCACGCGAATGAAGAAGTTACGTCCGCAAGCGCATGTTGATTTTTATGCGGAATTGAAAATGGACGGGCTTGCGGTTTCCCTTGTCTACGAAGATGGGAAGCTCATCCAAGGCTCAACACGCGGTGACGGTCGCGTCGGTGAGGAAGTGACGCATAACTTGCGCACGATCGAGGCGATCCCGCTGGAGCTGCGCGTGCCGCCAGAAAAAGAGATTGAACAGTTTTTGAAAAAGCATCACGGTCGCATCGACACACATAAAGTCCGCGAGACGCTTGAGAAACACACAGGACGGATTGAGATCCGCGGCGAAGTGTTCATGACGAAGACCCAGCTTACGAAGCTCAACAAGATATTGAAGAAACGCGGCGAGCCGGAATTGGCGAACCCGCGTAACGCGTCCGCTGGGTCGATCCGCCAGCTTGATCCCAAAATCGCGGCGGAACGCGGCTTGTCGTTTTTTGGGTACGCAATGGTCGGCGATTTCGGGACAACGACGCATGAGCAAGTCCACGAACTCATCTCGCTCCTCGGCATCCCAACGAACCCGTTGAACCGGTATTGCAAAGACCTCGACGACGTCCAGGCGTTTTACGATGAGATCTTGAAGAAGCGCGAAAAACTCGACTATTGGATCGACGGTACCGTCGTCAATGTGAACGATGACGCGTTGTTTGAATCCCTTGGCATCGTCGGCAAGACGCCGCGCGCCGTGGTGGCGTGGAAATTCCAAGCCGAGCAGGGGACGAGCATCGTGCGCGACATCCATGTGTCCGTCGGCCGCACTGGCGCACTGACGCCGGTCGCGATCATGGACCCGGTGAAACTGGCCGGCACGACGGTGACGCATGCGTCACTGCATAACGAGGACGAGATCGAACGGCTTGGTTTGAAGATCGGCGATACGGTGATCGTCGAAAAGGCAGGTGACGTGATCCCGAAGATCATCCAAGTCCTGCCGACGCTGCGTACGGGAAAAGAGAAAGCGTTCCGCATGCCGAAGAAGTGCCCGATCTGCGGTTCGCCGGTCATGCGGCGCGAAGGTGAAGTCGCGACGGTCTGCACGAACCCAAAATGTTTTGCGCAGGAACTGGCGCGCTTGCTCCATTTTGCCAGCCGCCACGCGCTCGACATCCGCGGGCTCGGCGACAAGATCGCCGAGCAGCTGATCCAGAAAGCACTCGTCCGCGAACCGGCAGACCTGTTCGAATTGACGCCGGACGAATTCTTGACGCTCGATGGTTTTGCCGACATCTCGTCAAAAAAACTTTACAACGAAATCCAGGCACATAAGGACGTATCGCTCGAACGGTTCGTCAACGCGCTCGGCATCCGTCATGTCGGCGAAGAGACAGCGCGCGACTTGGCGGCGGCCTTCGGCTCTGTCGAAAAGTTACGCAGCGCGACGAAAGAGGATTTGGTCAACGTCGAGGGGATCGGCGAAATCGTGGCGGATTCGGTCGAGGCCTATTTCCATGATGCGCATGAGATGGAGCGCCTCGACCACTTATTGGAACACGTGAAACCGGGAACGGTCGCAAAAGCAAAAGCCGGGCCGTTAACGGGCACGAGCTGGGTCATCACGGGAACGCTCGAGGGCTTGTCGCGCGAAGATGCCAAAGGCCGGATCCGCGCCAAGGGCGGCGACGTCGTGGAATCCGTCTCAAAAAATACGACGTACGTCGTGGTCGGTGAAAATCCTGGATCGAAATACGACAAAGCGAAGAAGTTGGGGGTTGAGGTGTTGGATGAAGCTGCGTTCTTGAAAAAGTTGGGCTGAAGAAAAAATGCCCTGGGAATCCCAGGGCATTTTTTTGTTTGGATTATTTTGTGCTCGTTGAGCTGGCCGCGGCCGGGAAGTAGGATTGGATGTAGTTGATGGCGTCTGAGCCCCAGACTTGCGGGGAGCCTTCGCAGAAACCAGAGTGGCCTTGTTGCACCGTCGTGCCGACCGGCGGGTAGATTTTTGCCTTGTTCGATTTGCCGTCTTTCGTCATCTCAGCAGAAAGCACCGTCGTCGGGCTGGTGTCATAATCGTTTTGCGCTTGCAAGAAGAAGACCGGGACTGTCGACTTGTCGACGTAGCCTTTCATGGCTTGTTGCAAGTAGGTGTTGCTCCATGATTCGGCGGCGCCGGAAAAATCAAGCGCGACTTTCACGCCGGTGTTCGGTTGGTCGGCGGCCAGCAGCGTCATGATGCCGCCATAGGAACAACCGGCGACGGCCAAGCGGTTTTGGTCGACATAGGGGAGTGACTTTACGTAGTTGATGCCGTTCGTCACGTCGTCGACTTCCTTGTTGAACGTCGAGACGACGGCTTGCTGGCGTTGTGGCCCGGCGGAGATTTCATTCGTCAGGTCGGATTCGTCGGTGCCTTCTGAGTCCCCGTGGCCGCGGCGCACGGGCACGAACACCACGTAGCCTTGGCTCACGAAATATTGGTAAGCCGGGGTTGAGGCGGCCGGGTCGTCTTCGCTGCCGTGGTTGTAGATGATGGCCGGGAACGGGCCATTGCCCGGCGGTTTAGAAAGGTAGCCGTGCAAGCGGAGGTTATCGCTCATGAAGGTCACGTCCAATCCCTGGAGCGGCGGCGAGACTTGGCCGTCGGTGGTCGTGGCCGACCCACCTTCGGTCGGCGCATATTGCGTCGAATAGGGGCTGGATGCGCTCGGCGTTGAGGAGGACGGCAAGACGGACGAAAGCTGCGAGGGGACACTGCAACCCGCGCCAAATAAGGCTAACGCACCTACTGCTGCACACACGCCGAACAAGAGGGATGATTTCATAGGTTGGAGGGAATTTTAGACTAGTACTGGTTTTGCCGCAATCTATTACTATTTGGCGCCACCCTACAAAAAAAACGACCGTTCCTGTACGCTTTGCGCCATGCCACTCACCCGCGAAGATATCTTGAAATTGGCCGGTTTAGCCCGGCTGGACATGACGGACGACGAAGTCCGTTCGGCCGAGCGCGACCTCGAGGCCGTGTTGGGCTATGTCGACCGGCTGCAGCAGGTTGACACGCAGGACGTCGAACCGATGACCATGCCGGCCAAAGCCGAAGGTTGGCGCCCGGACGTCGCGTTTCCGTGTGACGACGCCACGCGTGAATTGATCCTCGCGAATTTCCCATCGCGCAAGGATGATTTGTTGCGCACGCCGGCGGTCTTCGAAAAACCGAAAGGCATGAAATGATATGGCGAAACGCCTCAACGAATTGACAATCGCCGAAGCGCGCAAGATGCTGGATGCGGACGAGATCACGTCCGTGGATTTGACGCAATCCTGTTTGGACGAGATCCGCAGCTTGAACGGCTCGTTGAATGCGGTCCTCGAAACATTTGAAGAAGACGCGATGGCTTCAGCTCGCCAGTCCGACGCGCGGCGTGATGATGACGGTTCCCGCAACGGCGTACTCGACGGCATCCCGCTGATCGTCAAAGACAACATCCTCGTGCAAGGCAAGCATGCCTCGGCGGGATCAAAAATCTTAGCGACGCATGTCGCGGCATCAGACGCGACGGTCACGCGCAAGTTGAAAGAACAGGGCGCGGTCATCCTCGGCCGCAGCAACATGGATGAGTTTGCCATGGGTTCATCCACCGAACGTTCAGCCTACGGACCAACGCGCAACCCGCATGATCCCGAGCGCGTGCCGGGCGGTTCGTCTGGTGGAAGTGCCGTGGCCGTGGCTGCGAATTTTTGCCTGGGTGCGCTCGGTTCGGATACGGGCGGTTCGATCCGCCAGCCGGCGTCGTTCTGCGGGATCGTCGGGCTCAAGCCGACGTATGGCCGTGTGTCGCGTTCTGGGTTGATGGCGATGGCGTCATCCTTCGACCAGATCGGCCCGCTCACCAAGACGACGGAAGATGCGGCGTTGTTGCTCCAAGCCATCCAAGGCCAAGACCCGCTCGACCAAACGACGAGTGACCATGCTCCGTTTGCTACCGACTGGCGCGAGAAGCTCGGCGGCTTGCGCGTGGGCATCCCGCGCCAAGCCTGGGGCGAAGGTATGAGCGACGGGGTGCGCGAATCCGTCCTTGCAGCCGTCGAGCAGCTCAAATCGCTTGGCGCAAATGTTGTCGAAGTCGATTTGCCGTACGTCGATGAAGCGTTGGCGGTTTATTATCTCTTGATGCCGTGCGAAGTCTCTGCGAACTTGGCGCGCTTTGATGGCATGCGCTTTGGCGTGCGCAAAGAGAATTTGCCGTTGTTCGAGACGTATATGCAATCCCGCGCCGAAGGTTTGGGGCCAGAAGTCCGCCGCCGCATCTTGCTCGGCACGTTCGCGTTGTCGCGTGGCTATTATGATGCGTATTACTTGAAAGCGAAAAAAGTGCAGACGCTGATCCGCCGCGCATACGAGTCCGCGTTCCGTGAAGTTGACGTATTGCTAACGCCGACTGCGCCGACGACTGCCTTCAAGATCGGAGAAAAAACGTCGGATCCGCTGGCGATGTATTTGGAAGATATTTTCACGGTCGGCGTGAATGTCGCGGGTTTGCCGGCGATTTCTGTGCCGTGCGGCAAGTCAGAAGGCTTGCCCGTCGGCATGCATCTCACCGGAAAAGCGTTTGATGAGGCGACGGTGCTCGCTGTCGCGCGAGCCTACGAGGAAGCGCAAACGTAGTATGGACCCGAATTCATTGTTCCCATCTTCGCCTTCGCTGCTGCAGCAGACGCCTAGCACGCCGTTGTGGTATTACGGCGCGTACGCCGTCGTGGTGCTGGTCGTCCTGGTTTTTTTGGTCGTCATCATCCTGAAGATTAAGAAACGCTTATCGCGGCCAGAGATGACCGGGTTGACGCGCGAACAGATGGCCGCGCGTTGGCAAGATGTCCGCAAGACCGCGGCGCAAGGCACGATGGGCGCCAAGCTCGCGTTGCTCGAAGCCGATACGTTGCTTGATTCTGGTTTGAAATCCATCTCGATGCCTGGTGAAACGCTGGGCGAACGGCTCAAGGTCGCGTGCTACAAATATCCCAAGCTGCAAAGCGTGTGGTGGGCACATAAGTTGCGTAATAGCTTGGCACATGACTCGTCATTCCAGCTGAACCCGCGCCAGGCCAGCCAAGCGCTGGATGAGTTTGAGCGCGCGCTGAAGGTATTGAACGTGATGTGATTCCCTACATTTCTTCCACGGTGTTCTATATCGGCCCGATCCCGTTCCGCACCTGGGGAACGTTGGTTGCGATTGGCTATTTGGTCGGCGCGTATGTCGCGGCACGGCGTGCGCGCTCCAAAGGTTTGGATGAGAAAGCGATTTGGGATTTGGCGTTTTGGCTGTTCATCGCGGCGTTTGTCGGCGCGCGGTTGTTCAACGTGATTTTTTACCAGCCGATGTTTTACCTGGCGCACCCGTTGGCAATCATCGACCCGCGCCAACCCGGGTTTGCCATCGAAGGCGGCCTGATCGCCTGTGCGCTTGTGTTTTGGTATTACGTCAAAAAGAAAAAGTTGGATTTCATGGCCTACGCCGATACGCTTATTTGGGGCATCCCGTGGGGTTGCGGCATCGGGCGCATCGGGTGTTTCTTGATCCACGACCATCCGGGCACGCTGTCAAACTTCGTCCTCGCGGTGAAATATCCCAATGGCCAAGTTCGGAACGACCTTGGTTTGTATTTGTCGCTCGCCGGTTTCATTGTCGGTTTTATTTTCCTTGCGCTTGACCGCAAGCGCCACAATCCCGGATTTTTCTTTGGGATGTACATCATGCTCGATAGCTTCACGCGCATTTGGCTGGATTTTTATCGTATCGCCGACGTGACATATTTGGGGTTGACCCCGACGCAATGGGTCGCGATCCCGCTGTTCTTCCTCGGCGCGTGGGTCGTGTGGTCGTCGGAGAAACAGTCGAAGTGGGGAAAGGCCGTGTAGCGACCGTGCTATACTCTGCGCATGCTTGATGCCGTCATCATCGGTGCAGGACCTGCGGGAATGGCCGGCGCCGTCTATATGGCGCGCCAAAAGTTGAAGTTCGTGATCTTGACTGACACCGTCGGCGGGCAAACGGCGTTGTCTGATGATGTTGAGAATTATCTCGGCTTTCATTTATTGAACGGCGTCGAACTTGTCGCGAAGTTCCAGGAGCACCTCAAAGATTACAAGGAGCAATTCGAGATCAAGGAACAAGAGTTGGCACAGAAGGTCGAGAAGATCGACGGCGGGTTCCGCGTGACCACTCCAAAAGCGTCATACGACGCCAAGAGCCTCTTGATCGCGACGGGGACGATCCATCGCAAGCTGAAAGTCCCGGGCGAAGATGCGCTCTACGGCCATGGCGTCACGTATTGCGCGAATTGTGACGCGCCACTTTTCAAAGGCAAAAAAGTTTTCGTGATCGGCGGGGGAAACAGCGCCATGGATGCCGCGCTGTTCCTCGAAAAATATACGACTGGCATCGTGCTCGTGAGCAACAACAAAGAGCTGATGGGGGATTCGACCATGAAAACGAAAATCCTCGCGAGCAAGAACATCAGCGTCTTGACCGAGACCAAGACCACGAAAATCGTCGGCGACAAGCTGGTGATGGGAATTTGCCTTGTCGGTCCGGATGGTGTCGAGCGCGTCGAGCCCACGCAAGGCGTATTCATCGAAATCGGCTTGGTACCCGTGTCGCAGTTCATTGACCTTGTCGAGAAAGACAAAATGGGGCAAATTGTGGTGGACAAGTCCAACCACACCAGCGTGCCTGGGATTTTTGCTGCCGGCGACGTGACAGACGTCACCGAAAAGCAGATCTCGGTCGCCGTCGGTGAGGGGAGTAAAGCTTCACTTGAACTCATCAGCTACGTCCAAAAAATGACGATATGAATGGAAACACTTCTCGCAGCCTCATCCTTGGCGGAATCGGGCTGTTTGTCGTATTGATTGTCGGCGGCCTCGTGTGGGCGATCATGGCCGGCCCGGGCCCGACTTCGGCCAACGGCACCACTGTCACCAATGTCTCATTCAACGACGATAACGACCCGACGGTCGGTCCGGCGGATGCGGCGCTTGTCGTGCATATCTTCGGTGATATCCAATGTCCCGCCTGCCGCGAAGCTGAGCCGGGCTTGCGTTACGCCATGGATACCTACAAAGACAAGGTGAAGTTCGTGTGGGATGACTTTCCGCTGACGACGCTCCACCCGAACGCACGGATCGCGGCCACGGCATCACGCTGTGCCGAAGCGCAGGGCAAGTTCTGGGAGTTCCGTGACATGCTGTATGACAACCAGCCGGATTGGGCAGACTTAGCTGCACCAACCAACCAATTCGTGACGTACGCCAAGAGCCTGGGTTTGGATACGAATTCGTTCACGTCATGCGTCGCCGAAGACACGTATAGCCAAAAGATCGCGAACGACATGGCAGAAGGGAATTCGGACAACGTCGAAGCGACGCCGACCTTCTTTATCGGCAACGTCAAAGTCGAAGGTGGGATGACGAACGCCCAATGGGACCAAGAAATCACCTCGCAGCTCCCCAAGTCTTGACAGCCCGTCTCGACACGCTAAAGCGGTGGGCGTAATCTTGCTGTGCATAACTTTTTCAATTATTCATTTTCTTTGATGTATGGAAATGCCTAACGAACACTCCCACGACCACATGCATTCCAATGCACAGGTCAGCCCCTTTAACGGCCCGCCGAAGACCATGTTTGTCTTGGGTCTTTTCGTCGGTGTCGCCGCGTGCACGACGCTCGCGCTCCTGTTCATCGTCTGGTCGATCGTCTCTGGCCACGGTGTTGCCCTTGCCGCCGGCAATGGTTCTACCGCGCCGGTCGCTGTCGCCCCCTCGACTGTACCTGATCCGAATGCAGCTGCCCCAGCGCCCGCAGGCGCGCCGGTGAAGCCAGTTGTCGCCAGTGACCACACGCGTGGCCCGGCCAACGCCAAAGTCACCCTGATCGAATACTCGGACTTCGAGTGCCCATTCTGCAAGCAGCACGAATCAACCATCCAGCAGATCCTCCAGGCCTATCCGAACGACGTGCGCCTCGTGTATCGCGAATACCCGCTCTCGTTCCACCAGAACGCGCAGAAAGAAGCTGAAGCGGCAGAATGCGTGGCTTCGCTCGGTGGCAATGATGCTTTCTGGAAGTTCCATGACCAGATTTTTGCCCAGACCACATCCAATGGCACTGGCTTCCCGTTGACCGGCCTCGCGCCGCTCGCCAAGTCCGTGGGTGTCGACCAGACCAAGTTCCAGAACTGCCTCGACTCCGGCCAATTCACGGCTGCGGTCAACCAGTCCGAAGCTGACGGAACGGCATCAGGCGTCGAAGGGACGCCGGGTACGTTCGTCAACGGCACGTTGGTTGAAGGCGCCGTCCCGTACTCCCAGTTCAAGACCATGATCGACGGGATCCTCGGCAAGACGTAAAGAACCAGGACAAGCGTCCAAACCAAAACCGGCCCACATGGGCCGGTTTTGTTTTGGCGGAGAGGGGGAGATTCGAACTCCCGGTACCTTGCGGTACGCTTGCTTTCCAAGCAAGTGCACTAGACCGCTATGCGACCTCTCCGTGCTCGGCGACGCGGAGCTTCGTTCCAGTCGGGCGCAGCGCCCTCCTTTCACTTCGTCCGCCGCCTGCGCTTGCTCGTCCGCCAAGGCGGACTCGCAGGGGGAAATTTAGTTGCGGAAAGATCGTATAGGAATCCCCAAGAACAATCAAGACAGCGAAATAGCGAATCAAGCAGAGCATGATGCACCAAGCTGAAGGCGTGTGGCGTATCCTTATTGTGAGCCAATCAAACGTCTATCGATGGATTCCGCGGCTGTCATCCTTTTCGCCGCCAGCGATATCCTTCCTTGGTGACCGGCTCTGTCGACCTGACGCTGGACGGTAGCTTGGTTCTTGGCCGTGGGAGTGAAGGAATGCACCAAGGACATAAGCGCCATCTGGCGCCAATCGCCAGCCCGCAAGCTGGCACGGCTGAGCCAACGGCCAATGACGCGTTGCTCTCCACGGAAAACGTCCCGGTACCCACTGGGGCGTTTTTGTTCAGTCGACAGCCTCAGCGGGGAACCCTATACTCCCCAGATGGCATCCAAGAAACGTCCAGAACTCATTACGGCGATTTGTATCCTTGAATTTATCGCACTCGTTTTCGGGAGCGCTGTTTTTTTCGAGGCGTCCAAGTTTTTTTCTGGTTTCCCCGTCATTGCTGGATGGGCGCTCGTGTACGTACTCACGTTGGATGTCTTGCGGCTTGTCTCATGCATTGGACTGTGGATGATGAAAAAATGGGGTTTGTTCTTATATATCGTCCTGACGGGGGCGGGGATCATTTATGCCGCGCTCCAACAGCAATGGTCGGTCGCGTTTCTTGCGATTATCGTGCCAGCCGTCGTCATTTTTGCCGGTTTTTCCTATTATCGCCAGATGGATTGACTTCCTCCTTTCCGTTTTTGGATTGCCCTGCTAAGCTCTTTCCATCATTCATTTAGCATCTTACATATATGCCAAACCGCGTTGCACACTTTGAGATCACGGCCGAGAACCCCGAACGCGCCGTAAAGTTCTACACCGATGTTTTTGGTTGGGAAATCAAGAAATGGGAAGGTGGTCAGATGGAATACTGGATGGTCATGACGGGCAAGCGTGAAGAACCTGGAGGGATCAATGGCGGACTCATGCGCCGCAACATGCCGTCGCCTGCCGCGGGCCAAGGCGCGAACGCCTTTGTCTGCACGATGACGGTCGACGACTATGATGAGATGGCTGCCAAGATCACCGCGAACGGCGGCACGGTCGCAATGCCAAAGATGGCGCTCACCGGGATGGCCTGGCAAGGGTATTTCTTTGATACCGAAGGCAATATCTTCGGCATCCACCAGCCGGACACCAACGCGAAGTAAATCTTAAAACGTTCCACGCATGTCATTCCTGTCCCAACTCGACTGGCGTTTTGCGACCAAGCAATTCGACCCGACCAAAAAAGTTTCCGATGAAGACCTGGCGAAAATCCTGAACGCGATCCGCATGGCACCGACGTCGTTCGGCTTGCAGCCGTTCCATGTGTTCGTCATCACCGACCCAGCAACACGCGAGGCGATCAAGCCAGTCGCGTATAACCAACCGCAAGTCACGGATGCGTCGCAGCTTCTGGTGTTTTGTGCGCGCAACGACATGGATTCTTGGATCGACGCGTTCGTCAATGTCATGGCTAGTGCGAACACCGAAAACGCCGAAGGCTTGGAAAAGGCGCGCGGCATGATGAAAGCTTCGCTCGCCTCGCGCACTCCGGAACAGGCGATGGCCTGGGCTGCCAAGCAGACCTACATCGCATTCGGTTTCGGGCTGGCGGCATGTGCCGAGCTCGGGATCGATTCCTGTCCGATGGAAGGCTTTGACTCCGCCGCGGTCGACAAGATCCTTGGCCTGCCCGAAAACATGAAATCGCAATCGTTCCTGGCGATCGGTTATCGCAAGGAAGGGCCGTCGCGCCCCAAGGTCCGCTTCCCGGAAAGCCAACTGTTCACCAAGAAATAAAACGTCGCGAAATAAGAAACGCCCCGGGGCCACCGGGGCGTTTGTGTATCGAGTCATCAATCGTTGTTATACTTCCTGCATGCCAAAAACGATCACACGCTGCCCGTGGCCAGCCGCCGATGACCCGCTCTACCTCAAATACCACGACGAAGAGTGGGGAGTGCCGGTCCATGATGACCGGAAGATTTACGAGTTCCTCGTTCTGGAAGCGTTCCAGGCCGGGTTGTCCTGGCGCATCATCTTGCGTAAGCGTGAGAACTTCAAGAAAGCGTTCGTAAATTTTGATTACGCCAAAGTCGCCAAGTTTTCTACCCGCGACGTGAAGCGCTTGATGGCAGACGCCGGAATCGTGCGCAATCGGATGAAGATTGAAGCTGCAATTAACAACGCGAAACGTTTCATCGAAGTCCGAAAAGAATTCGGGACGTTTTCGAAGTACATGTGGTCGTGGGTTAACGGGAAAACGATCGTGCATAAGATCAAGACAATGAAGGACTATCCCACACAAATTCCCGATGCCGAGGCGTGGGCAAAGGATTTGAAGAAACGTGGTTTTAAATTCCTGGGTCCGACCGTCATCTACGCCCACATGCAAGCCGTCGGCATGGTGGATGACCATGTGGTGGGATGTTTTCGGAAGAAGAAAAAGGGGTAGAAACACGTACTTGCATCCTGTCTTAAAATCCCGTAAGCATACTGGGTTCCTTTGAATTGAATCGAGGCAGTCCGAGGAAGAAAAGGGTGAGTATGCATAGCATGCATATTGGAGACATCGCATTTCTGGGCTTTGTGATGAACTCGTCGGGCGTGTTGGAATTCTTTGGCGACGGGTATCCGTACCATCGGTATTTGCCATGGTCGCTGGCCGACTGGAGCAATTCGACGTTTGTCGCCAAGACGACGACGTTGATGCCGCGCGAGGGCTTCATGCCCATGGCGGAAGACGGCGTCACGCCGCGGGAGTTCGTGCCACGCTGCATCATCGTGAAGCCGTGGGGCGGGCATGTGCTGAACGCCGTCGGGTTGAGCGGCCCGGGTGCGCCGGCGCTGGTTGCCGTTGGCAAGTGGCAGGCGCGCATCGAACCGTTCGTCATCTCGTTCATGGCCGTCGGCAAAGAGCGCAACGACCGGATGCAAGAGTGGCTTGGTTTCTTGTCGGTCATCGCGGGCGCGTGCAAGGACTTCCATTCGCGTTTCGCCATCGAGATCAACGTCTCATGCCCGAACGTCGGGCTCGACCAGGCGGAACTCGCTGACGAAATCGAGCAGATGCTCGACATCGGCGAACGCCTCGGCGTGCCGCTGATCGTCAACGTGAACCTGTTGTTCCCGCCGAAGCTTGCGGCGAGCATCAGCCGGCACAAGAACTGCGCGGCCGTGTCGCAATCGAATTCGGTCCCGTGGGGCGCGTTCCCTGAACGCATCCCGTGGAAACGACTCTTCGGAAGCATGACGTCGCCGCTGGAGAAGCGCGGGTTTGCTGCCGGCGGTTATTCCGGCCCCTATGCGTTGCCGATCCTGCTCAACTGGATCCGCGATGCCCGCTATGCCTATGAAGGCAAGCGCTGGTTGATCGCCGGCGGCGGCATCCAATCCCCGGATGATGCCGAAGTCGTCATGCGCACGGGCTTCCCAATTCTGCACGGCATCAAGC
>JBAQQZ010000008.1:0-15254 GCA_049295615.1 Patescibacteria group bacterium | reverse complement strand
CGTCCGACGGTTGCGAGGTGAACGTGACCAACACCAAGGCCCACTGCGGCTCGTGCGGCCACGCCTGCACGAACCCGCACGACACCTGCGCCTCAAGCGCGTGCACCACGCCCTGCGGCCTCCTGCCCAATACTACCGATGACTTCCTGTGCTGGCTCTACACCGGCCCGGGAGACCCCAACCTCGGCAACGTCGGGCTCCGCGGCGGGATCAATCAGGATCCTGATCCCTTCGACAACAACAACAGCTGCATCAACCCGGTCATGGGCGCCGCGTTCGTCCTGTGCGACCTGGGGACTCCGGTGCCGACTGACACCATCTTGGCCGCGGCTGGGGTCCATTCCGGCGATACCGACTTCAGCGCGACGTTGGCTGGCACCAGTGCTTGCACGGCTTCGACCTGCCAAGGCACCATCATCGGCTACAAGGCGGGCGTCGAGTGCGGGTCTGCCGTGAACGGCGTGCTGTCTTCCGGCCCCAACTGCCTGTCCTTGGTGACGGACTCCAACACGGCCCTCAAAACCGTGAAGTTCGCTCCGTGAGACGCGTCTCACGCTCCTCGATCCGCCCTCCCGATTCAACGTCGGGATGGGCGGATTTCTTTTTCCGCGGGACTTGCCAGATTCCCTTGCCCGTGATACTTTCGGCCGGCTGGAACGGCCTCCGTTTTTCGGCATTTATCCCATCTCTCATCTGCCACTTTGAACGTACGACGCATCGTCCAACGATCCGTCGCGCGTCCAAACATGCGGCGTCGGCGGCCTCTCCGGTATTACACCGGAGCCCGAACGTCCGTGGCAGAGAGGCTCAAGGCACAATAGAATATTTATGCCCAACACTCCCAGTCTTGTGGAGTTGCTCCAGGCCGGATCCCATTTCGGCCACCGTACGTCCAAGTGGCACCCGAAGATGAACAAGTACATCTACGGCAGCCGCAATGGCGTGCACATCTTGAACCTTGAGGAAACCCAGAAGTCGCTCGAAAAAGCCATGGTGTATGCCAAGTCAATCGCCTTGCGCGGCGGCGTCATCTTGTTTGTCGGCACCAAGAAGCAAGCGGCGAAGGCTGTCCAGAATGCGGCCACGTCGTGTGGCATGCCATTCGTCAACAAGCGCTGGCTCGGCGGCACGCTGACCAACTACTCGGCCATGGCCACCATGTTGCGCAAGTTCAAGGACCTCAAGCGCAAGCACGAGAAAGGCGAACTTGGGAAATACACCAAGTTCGAGCAGATGAAATTCGGCGAGGAGATCGAGAAGATGGAAGAAAAAGTCGGTGGCATCCAAGACTTGGCCCGCATCCCAGACGCGATCTTCATCCTCGACATCCGCAAGGACAATACGGCGCTCGACGAAGCCACCAAGCGTGGCATCCCCGTGATCGCGGTGTGCGACACCAACGTCAACCCGACCGATGTCGACTACCCGATCCCGGCCAACGACGACGGCGTGAAGTCGATCGAGCTCATCGCCGGCCTGATGGCCCAGGCGATCAGCGAAGGCAAGACGGAATGGGAAGCGGCCCGTGCCCGCCTCGGGGGCGCGCTCGTCACCCCCGCCGCGCAGAAGGCCCAAGCGTAAATTTCCCTTCAATCAACCGAATCATCGAACTTTATGGCAGATGCAAAAAGCGTGATGGAACTCCGCAACCGCACCGGTGCGGGGATCGTCGACAGCAAGAACGCGCTCGAGGAAGCCGGTGGCGACATGGACAAGGCGATCGAGATCCTGAAGAAGAAAGGCGCGCTCAAGGCCGCCAAGAAATCGGCCGAACGCACGACCGCCGAAGGCGTCATCGCGAGTTACCTCCACCACAACAAGCGGCTGGCTTCGATCGTCGAAGTGCAGTGCGAAACCGACTTCGTGGCGCGGAACGAGGAGTTCATCGCCTTTGCCAACGACGTGGCGATGCAGGTTGCGGCCATGAACCCGGAATACGTCTCGCCTGACTCCATCCCGACGGAATTCCTCTCAAAGCAACGTGAGATCTTCACGGCGGACCTCGCCGAAGACAAGAAACCGGACGAGATCAAGGCCAAGATCATCGAAGGCAAGTTGCAAAAGTGGTACAGCGACGTGTGCCTCACAAAGCAAGCATTCTTCAAGAATGAGGACCAGACGATTGAGGACCTGGTGAACGAGAAGATCGCCAAGATCGGCGAGAAGATCGTGATCGCGCGTTTCACCCGTTTTGAAATGGCGACAACGAAAGGGATCCCAGAATAAGCCCCATGGAATCTCCGCGGACCAGTCTCCCAGCGGATTTTGTTGACCGCCCGTGGCCTGCCCGTTGGCGGATCAACATCCAAATCTTGTTACGCCGGCGCGCCGTCAAACGCGTGTGCTGCGAGTCGTTCCGCAAAGACGAATTCGCGTGCAAGGGATGCGCCACCTTGTATGACGTAAACTCCTCCAGCGCGGTCTACCGCTTCTTGGGGAAGTGGGCAAAACGGAGGGACGCCTAAACAAAAAAGACTCCGGATCGGAGTCTTTTTTGTTGGTAGCCCCAAGGGGAATCGAACCCCTGTTAACGGCTTGAAAAGCCGCTGTCCTAACCGTTAGACGATGGGGCCTTGTGCGCCGGAGAATACGGAAAAATGGGCTGCTTGTCAAATAGGGCTATTGGAGAAAATTGCCGCTGATCATGGCGGGAAGGGCGACCAAAAGGCCTAAAAGCCAGATCCCGGCGAAGATCAAGATAACCGTCGTTTGGTGTTGTTGGACGTATTTCACCATGCCGATGTTCCCATTGCCGATTTTGACTTGCCCCGCGACCCAGAGTTTAAGCATGACGAACAAGATCCCGATGGCAATGGCAAAAAACAAGCCAATGGCGAGGATTTTGCGGACGATGAGTGGCATGCCGGGAGTGTAGCGGGCTTCCCTGGAGGGCTCAAGCCCGCCGCTTGACGTTTTTGGGGTTTTTCCCTATAGTGCCGGCAAGTGCTCCTGGTTCGAGAGGTCGTCAGCCTTGTCGAGCCACTCCATTCATCATCATTTATTTCTCCATGTTAACTATCCGTTTGAGCCGCGTCGGCAAGAAGAAACAGCCATCGTACCGGCTCATCGTGTCAGAAAAAGCCAGGGACCCGTGGGGCAAGTTCCTCGAGAACCTCGGGACCTACAACCCGCTCCGCCATCCGGCCGAAGTGAAGTTCAACGAAGAACGCATCAAATATTGGATGGGCAAGGGCGCGCAGGCGTCTGATACCGTCTGGAACATCCTCGTTGACCAAAAGATCGTCGAAGGCGAGAAGCGCCACCAGGTCAAACTGAGCAAGAAGCGCAAAGAGAAGATCGCGAAAAAACAGGCCGCATAAGCGCCTGTTTTTTTGCATTCGAAAAGAGGCTATGTTACCGTTTATTCGCCTCTACATCTTAACAGCCCCGGATACGGCGGGGCATTCCAAGCCGATATGGCAGAAATGTATAACGACCAGGCCTTTATTGAGTACGTGGTGAAGTCCATCGTGAACCACCCGGAAGACGTGAAAGCCGAACGCACCGTCGATGAGCGCGGTGTCCTCCTCACGCTTCACGTCAACCAGGAAGACATGGGCTACGTCATCGGCCGCCAGGGCCAGACGGCCCGTGCACTGCGCATCCTCTTGAAGATCGTGGGCGCCAAGGACAATGCACGTGTCAACCTCAAAATCTTTGAACCAGAAGAGATGCGCCGCGAGCACCAAGAACGCCGCTCGACTGAAACGGGCGCAGCAGCTCCCGCAGCACCCGCCGAGCAACGTATGCACGGTGATGCCGGCCTCGTGTCAGACCAAGACTTGCAAGACCTCGGGATCTAAGTTGAAAAGAGTATCCATCAGAATCCCCGTTCGGGGGATTTTGATTTAAAGAGAAAGAATGTCATCCTGAGCCAGGTGAAAGAGGGACAATTATTTATGACTACCAAGAAAAAACCTTTGCGCGTCGACATCGTCACGATTTTCCCGGAGATGTGCCAGCCGTATTTGGATGCGTCGATTTTGGGGCGTGGTCAAACGGCCGGAGCGCTCGACCTGCATACGCTCCAACTGCGCGATTTTGCGTTGGACAAGCATCGTCACGTGGATGACAAGCCGTTTGGCGGGGGCCCGGGAATGGTCATGAAAGTCGAACCGTTCCATGGTGCATTGATGTCACTCAAGCTGCGTGACAAGAAAGGGAAGAAGACGGCCATGGCGAAAAAAGCGCGGGTCATCCTGACGAGCGCAAAAGGAAAACTGTTTACGCAAGCCGATGCCAAACGGCTCGCGAAATATGACCGTCTCGTCTTTTTGTGCGGACGCTATGAAGGCGTTGATGAGCGCGTCGCTTCTAAGCTCGCAGATGAAGAGTTATCGATCGGCCCATACGTCCTCACCGGCGGGGAACTCGCGGCGCTCGTGATGACGGATGCAGTGGCGCGGTTGCGTCCCGGCGTCCTGGGTGCGGCGGAATCGCTCGAGATGGAATCATGGAACAACGGATCGACAAAAGAATATCCGCAATATACGCGGCCGGATGCGTATCTTGGTTGGAAGGTGCCGGACGTTTTGCTAGAAGGGAACCACAAAAAAATTGAGGAGTGGCGGAAGAGCATGTCGAGTTCGTCGGAGATGTGATATACTCTCAACAAACTTAACAAGGAGGGATTTCGACACGACGTGCCGTTTGTTCCTTCATAAAATATTTTTATGCCAACTCGCCCTTCCCGTTCTTCGTCCGCTCCAAGCCACGACCACAAGCGTGCCATCGCCTACCACGCAGCTGCGATCACCATGTTGTGGGTTGTGGTCTTGCTTATGTCCCTAGGAGTGTGGCTCGTATTGCTTGCCGACATGATCCGCCTTGACCGGCTTGATGCAGAGGTCACCATGATCGCCCAAGACTTTGTTGCGGCGCAGCAGACGATGCAAGCCCAGCCAACCGTGCCCACCCAGGCTCCGATGATTCCCGCGACGCCCCCGCAGCCCATGCCGTCGCCCACGTCGACCTTGCCGCCGACGACTGGTTCGGCCTCATTGCCGGGCATGCCCGGCAACACGACAAGCCCGGATGGCCTGCTTGACCGCGGTTCGTTGTCGCCCGACGGAACGAAGTTCGCTGGGTTTGATGACACGACGGCCGGCAAGATCGGCATCGCCGTGGAAGTCATTGCTTCGCAACAAGAGAAACATATCGTGATTTTCAACCCAAGCTCAGAATCGACGGGCAAAGGCATGCCGCAAGAAGGTGACTTGAGCGTCCGCTGGGTCGATAACTCGCATATCCAATATGATGAGTTGATCAAACAGGACGGCCAGTGGTTCAAGCAAACGAAGACCGTTGAGATTTTCTTCTAGCCTGCGCACCGAAAAAAGAGAAACCCCGTCTCGAGTGAGGCGGGGTTTTTGGTTTCAGGGCATGGCGGGCGGCCAGGCTTGGACCATGCGCCGGAGGACGTCATGGGCGATCTGTCCGTTTGCCGCGAGGATGACGGGCGTCTTGTTATCGAACTGGAAATGGCGAGGGCCAAGATCCTGGCCGTCCCAATCCAGGGCGAGTCCGCCTGCGGCTTTGGTGAACAGGTAGGCGGCGCCCAGCTGGTAGTGGTCCTGTTGGTAGCAGAGGAACGCCTGGGCTCCTCCGAAGGCGACCACCAGCATGTTGAACGCCGGCGAGCCGTAGTCTTCGATGTTCGCGATCTCATCACCAAAGAGATCCAAAAGCTTCTTGCGCGTAGAGGGATGGAACGTGTTGGCCGTGATGAGCTGGTTCCGCAGGTCGAGCTTCGTCTCGCGGGCCGTGCACATGGGCTCGTCCGTGTCCCACTGCGAGTGGCATTTATCGCCGGATCGCCAGGCGAGGAGCGGCTGGTTGGCCTTCCAGTGCAGCGGGACCACCCCGGCCAGCTCGATGTCGTTGAAGGTCGCGCCTTCGTAGGTTCGAAGGATCGTGATGACCGTCCAGTAGGATCCGCTCATCTTGCTGCGACGGCGCGCGTGATGGGGTGCGTCGATCGGGTCGATGCAGATCCACCTGCCTTCGCCGTCGAACACGACGTCCTCAAATCCTTTGACCGAGATGCGAGCGATGCCCGGCAGGCGTTGGCATTGCTCCTGGAGCTTTTTGCCGAGCTTGTGCTCGTCCGGCTCGCCCTCATGGAAGGCCCGGCTGTGGCACAGCAGGCCATGGAGATGCTCGATGTCGAATAGAGGCTGTTGCGTCATTTTCTCCTCGTCTGTTCCCGTCAGAATGACGGAAGGTGCGCCTAAAACGTATGCCGTTTCAGTCTGCCTGTCAATCGCGTATACTCCTTCCATACTATGCCCAACATCGCCATCAACGGCTTCGGCCGCATCGGACGCAATACGTTCAAAGCAGGATTCGACAAGCCAGGGTTCAACGTCGTCGCCATCAACGACCTGACGGATTCCAAGACGCTCGCGCACCTCTTGAAGCACGATTCGACCTATCGCACCTGGGACAAGAAAGTTTCGTACGATGCAAAGAACATCATTGTCGACGGCAAGAAGATCCCCGTCGTCGCCGAAAAAGACCCCACTAAATTGCCATGGGCCGCGATGAAAGTGGATGTCGTGCTCGAGTGCACGGGACGTTTTACCGATGAAGTCGGCGCATCGCAGCACATCACGGCCGGCGCCAAGCGCGTAATCATCTCGGCTCCGGCAAAAGGTGGCAACGTGCCGACGCACGTGATCGGCGTCAACGAAAAAGGCGCGGGCAAGACGGCCAAGATCATCAACAACGCGAGCTGCACCACCAACTGCATCGCGCCGGTCGCAGCCATCATGCACTCGGCTTTCGGCGTGAAGAAAGCCATGATGACGACCATCCACTCGTATACGGCTGACCAAGTGCTGCAGGACGGCCCACACAAAGATTTACGCCGCGCACGTGGCGCCGCGCAGAATATCATCCCGACGACGACCGGCGCCGCGATCGCGACAACCGAAGTCATCCCGGAATTGAAAGGCTTGTTCGATGGTGTGTCGATCCGCGTCCCGACGCCCTGCGTCTCGTTATCCGACTTCACGTTCCTATTGAAGAAAAAGACGTCGGTCGAAGAGGTGAATGACGTCTTGAAGAAAGCGGCCAAGAATCCTATCTACAAAGGCGTGCTGGCTGTCACGGAAGAAGAACTTGTTTCATCCGACTTCATCGGCAATTCGTATTCGTCGATCGTGGATTTGCCCTGTACACAGGTCGTTGACGGCGACATGGTGAAAGTCCTCGCCTGGTATGACAACGAATGGGGCTACTCGCATCGCTTGTCGGAACTTGCGGTGATGGTCGGCAAAGCTGTGGGCGGGAAATAATATTTCGTTTTGCCGGGATCGACATGCCTGCCTTTGATCTCCGGAAATCGCACGAACACCCGCATGTCTTTGATGCGTTCTTGATTTTGCTTGGAGTCGTTGGGTTATTCACCGCATGGTCGTCGTTCCGTGCCGGCGGGTTTTGGGACGTGCTAGGCATTTTGGCATTGGTCGGCGAAGCGTTGCTTGCCTACGGCGTGTTCATCGAGCCACAACACCTGTCTGTCGTGCGCTATCGTGAGCCGCTTGTCGCACAGCCAACGACGTGGGTTTCGATTGCGTTTTTGAGCGATTTGCATGCCGGCGGTTTCCGCACACGCGCGTGGTTTGAGCGCGTCGCGCGCGAGACAGCGGCACTGCATCCCGACCTGATCCTGTTAGGCGGAGATTTTGTGGCTGACCGTGTCGATCCCCTGGATGACCTCTCGCCGCTCACGCAATTGTCTGCGCCATTGGGAAAGTTTTTCGTTTTGGGGAACCATGATTTTTTCGACCGTCCGCAAGAGGTCCGTGCGGCGATCCGTTCGTTTGGGTTCACGGACCTGACGAATACGTCGTTGGCCTTTGAGCGCAACGGCCGTGCGTTTGAGCTGTCGGGCATAGATGACGTGTGGTACGGCAACCCGAAACGGCAGGGGAGGAGTTCTCCGATCTTGCCGCATGTGACGCTTTCGCATGAGCCGGACATCCTCCTCGACCTGGCGGAAAAAGAGACGGACCTCGTGTTGTCTGGCCACACGCACGGCGGCCAAGTCCGTTTGCCATTCGTCGGTCCGCTGTGGCCGGTGCCGACACTGCTTGGCCGCAATGCAAGCCAAGGGCGATTTGTCCGCAACGGCATCACGGGCATCATCTCAAACGGTTTGGGCGAGACGGATGGACGCTTGCGCCTGATGACGCCTCCGCAGATCGTGTTGGTCGAGGTTGGAATATAAGTTTTGTGTTATCCTAACCGCATGAAGCTTCCTGTTTTGCCGCCAAAAACGTCGTTGAAAGGCAAGTGCGTATTCTTGCGTGTCGATTGGAACGTGCCGCTCGAAGGAGGATTCGCGGCAGAAGATTCGCTCAAGATCAGCCGGTCGATCGAGACGATCCGCATGCTTTCCAAACGCGGCGCCATCGTCCTGGTTGCGACGCACCTTGGCCGGCCAAAAGGGCGTGACCAAAAATTCAGCACCAAAAAATTGCTGCACCTCGTTGGCGCGCATTATGGCGTGCCCCTCAATTTCATCGGCGATGCGCTTGATACGGCTGCGGGAATGGCAGCGGCTAAAGCGACGATCAGCACGGCAGAGCCCGGAAGTGTGCATCTTCTTGAGAACGTCCGGTTTTACGCAGGCGAAGAGAAGAACGACAAGAAACTTTCCAAGGCCTTCGCATCGCTTGCCGACCTGTTCGTGAACGACGCATTCGCCTCCTGCCATCGTGCGCATGCGTCAGTCGTCGGTGTGCCAAAATTGTTGCCGCATTACGCCGGCCCGTCGCTTGTTGAAGAAGTCACCGCGTTATCGAAGCTCCTCGGCAAGCCGAAGCGCCCGTATGTCGCGGTCATCGGCGGCGCCAAAATCACGACCAAAATCGAAGTCTTGCAGTCGCTGCTCAAGGTCGCAGACAACGTGTTGGTCGGCGGAGCAATGTCGACGGCTTTCTTTGCAGCGAAAAAACTTGAGATCGGGAAGTCGTACGTCGAAAAAGAGGGGATTGCCGTGGCCAAGAAGTTGCTTAAAAATCCGAAGCTCGTGTTGCCGACGGATGTCTTGGTCGCCAAGAAAATCGAGGCGAGCGCCTCGGTCCGGACGACCTCTGTCGATGACGTCAAAAAGACCGATGCGATTGGCGATATCGGCACGCAGACGATGCGTGAATGGGCAGCGATCATCAAAAAAGCCAAGACAATCGTCTGGAACGGGCCGTTGGGCGTGACCGAAATCCGCAAGTTTTCTCATGGCTCACTCATCATCGGGCGCACCATCGCGTCGCGCAGCAAAGGCAAAGCCTATGGCGTCGCCGGCGGGGGCGACACCTTGCCTGTCGTGTTCGCAACCGGCATGAGCGAATGGTTTGACCATATCTCGACCGGCGGCGGCGCAATGCTCGAGTTCATCGCGGACGACGGCAAACTCCCAGGTCTTATCGCGCTTTTGCCGAAAAAGAGATAACCTATGCCTATCGACCAAAAGAAACCCGGCGAGACCGAACACCAGTTGAGATTGCACTTGACGGTGCTGCAAAAGATCCTTGAACTCATGACCGCCGCGTTCTCTTTGGTCGCCGCCTTGGCCTGGAACGACGCGATCCAGTCGTTGTTCGCCAAGATCTTCGGCACCGCTGGCGGGATCGTCGCCAAGTTCATTTACGCGTTGCTCATCACGGGCATCGTCGTGTGGATCGGCCTCCGGCTGTCCAAGATCAGCAAGCTCATCGAACAAAAATCGCAAAAAAATCCTTAACCAATTTGTATGCCCACCACTACATCATCATCTACAGGTTCCCCATCCATGAAACCCGGTAAGCCGTTCCGCGGTGTCATCGCCCTCTTGGCCATCGCGCTCATTATTTTTGTCGGCGTTGAGACGCGGAACGCCTTGCAGCAATATAACTACATCGGTACGAACGGCCGTGACACCATCTCGATTGATGGTTATGGCAAGGTCACGGCGCAGCCCGACTTGGCTATGGTCGACCTCGGCGTTACGACACAGGGTGCGGCCGTGAAAGATGCGCAAACACAAAACACGCAAAAGATGAATGCGATCATCGCAGCCTTGAAAGCCATGTCAATCGCGGACGCTGACATCCAGACGTCCAACTACAGCATTTCTCCAAACTATGATTATACAAACGGCACGCAGAAGCTGACCGGCTACACCATCTCGCAAGAAGTGACGGTCAAAGTCCGCAACCTCGATTCGTTGGGTGACGTGCTGTCGCAAGCCGGCAACCTTGGGGCCAACCAGGTCAACGGCGTGAGCTTCACGATCGATGACCCGACGTCGATCCAAGCCCAAGCCCGCGACAAGGCCTTGGCTGATGCGCGCACCAAGGCCGAAGACGTCGCCAAGACACTCGGCCTCACGATCGTCAAAGCCGTGACGTTCTCCGAATCCTCCGGCAGCACGCCTCCGGTCCCGCTTCCGTTTGCGATGGACGCATCTGCTGGGATCGCGGGGAAGTCCGTGCCCTCGCCGTCGGTCCAGTCCGGTTCGCTCGACGTGGAATCCAACGTGACCGTCACCTTCGAAGTCCATTAAAGATTCGCCGGGTATTTCATCCACAAACGCGCAGCCAGCCTGCGCGTTTGTGCTATCATGGTGGCGATATGTTCTCTTCTTCTAAAATCCGTTCCATTGTTGCCCGTGAGGTCCTCGACTCGCGCGGCAACCCCACGGTCGCATGCCGCGTCACGCTCGCCTCTGGTGTTTCGGCGGAAGCGAAAGTCCCATCGGGTGCGTCAACCGGCGTCCATGAGGCACTCGAATTGCGTGATGGCGGAAAACGGTATGGTGGCAAAGGCGTTTTGAAAGCCGTGAAGAACGTGAACGAAGACATCGCGCACGTCTTGCGCGGTATCGATGCATCGCGCCAGCAGGATATTGACCACGTGATGATCGAACTCGACGGCACGCCGAACAAGTCGCGGCTCGGCGCCAATGCGATCTTGGCCGTATCGCTCGCGAGCGCACAAGCATTGGCGGTCCAACGCAAGCAAAGCTTGTGGAAGTCCTTGCGCCATACGTTCCATTTTTCGGAAAAAGCCTCGTTGCCCGTCCCGATGATGAACGTCTTGAACGGCGGCGTACATGCCGGCTGGTCGCTCGACGTGCAAGAGTGCATGCTCGTGCCCAAGCAGCGGCAGTTCGCCGAACGTGTCCGCGCCGGTGCCGAGACGTTCCATGTGCTGGCGAAGATGCTGAAGGAACAGGGCTTTGTCACAACGGTTGGCGATGAAGGCGGTTTTGCGCCGAAGCTCCCGAATGTCGAGTCCGCGTTTGAGTTGCTTGTCGCGGCAATCAAGAAAGCCGGGTACAAGCCAGGGAAAGACATCGCGCTGGCGACGGACGTCGCATCGAGCGAGTTCTATGACGCCAAAAAGAAGTTGTATGAGTTCAAGGCCGAAGGCAAAAACTACACGGCCGCAGCGCTTTTGAAACGGTATGAAGAATGGCAACATGCGTATCCGTTGATTTCCATCGAAGACCCGTTTGCGGAAGACGATTGGTCGGCGTGGTCAAATGCGTTGCCGCATTTGAAGAAAAAATCCATCGTGATCGGCGATGACTTGTTCGTGACGAACGTGGCGCGGCTCAAGCGAGGCATCCTGGAGAAGGCCGCGAACGCGATCCTCATCAAATTGAACCAGATTGGCTCGCTTACCGAGACCATCGACACGATCACCATGGCGCAGCACGCCGGTTTTGATGTCATCATCTCACATCGTTCTGGCGAGACGGGCGACACGACGATTGCGGACCTCGCGGTCGCGTGCGGCGCACGGTATATTAAGACGGGGTCATTGTCGCGTTCCGAACGTGTCGAAAAGTACAATCGCCTGATGGCGATTGAGAAGGAATTGAACGCCTGACCGTTTGGATAAAATGGAAAACGCCGGCCTCTCATGAGGTCGGCGTTTGTTGTTCGATCGGCGAGGTCAGCCGGTCGAAGAGTTGGAGTCGCCGTCGTCGGCATCGTCGTTGGCGCCTTGCACCGAGCGGACGCCGCTGGAGCGGCGGGGTGCATAGGGTGCGCCGCAATCCGTGCAGAACTTGTCGGTCGCCTGCATCATCACGTGTTCGCACGTTTCGGGCGATGACGTCAGCCGGACGGCGGGCATGGAGCCGGAAGAGGCACGTGCGCGGGCGATCACGTGGGCGGGGAGCGTGTCCCTCTTTTGGCGGCACGACCGCTTGCTGCATTGGCCGTCGTCTTGCAACGGCGCGGAGCAGCGTTCACAGCATTGAGTGGACGACCTATCCGTCATGTACTGCTCCTTTCGAGCGAAGGTGCGAGAGGAAAAACACAAATAGAACCGAGTCCTAAGTATAGCACACCAGAACGCCGCAGAACCGTCAATCCGCGTCAGGCCGACCCGATGAGCCGCCGGATCTTGTCGGTTTTTTTCTTGTCGACATCTTCAACAGCCAGGATGACGTCTTTTTTATGTTTTGCCACGATGGCATGGACTTCTTTGCGGTAATCGCCAAGGATTTTTTTTATCTGTGATTTTTGAGCGTCGGTCAGGGCCATATGTCGGCATGATATCACGTAGGGGCACGGCATGCCGTGCCCCCTACCAAAACTGCATGATCCGTGATAGCGTGCCGCCATGATTGAGGCCGCGACCAAGCCGAAGTTCCGCCTCGTGACGTTCGGCTGCCAGATGAACAAGAACGATTCCGAGCGCATCGCCGGGCTTTTGTCTGGGCTCGGATTCGTGTCGACGGAATCAGATGATGACGCGGATCTCATCCTCTATAACACCTGTTCCGTACGCCAAAGCGCGGAAGACCGCATCTTCGGGAAGATGGAGGATTTGATTGCCCTCAAGGAGAAAAAGCCGAATGTCATTGTCGCGGTCACGGGCTGCATGCCGGGGCGCGATAAGACAGGGGAGTTCCGCAAGAAAATGCCGGCCGTTGATTTGTATTTCCCCACGCCCGAGATGGTGAAACTTCCACGTTGGATCGCCGAACTGCGTCCCGACCTCGTGAACAGCGCGGACCTTGAAGCAGATTACCTCAAGCTCTCGCCGCTCCGCGTCCCGTCGGCACAAGCATTCGTCACGATCCAGACAGGGTGCAATAAATTTTGCACGTATTGCGTCGTGCCGTATGCGCGGGGTTTGGAGAGAAACCGTCCTGTCGCCGACGTGTTGCAAGAAGTCCGCGAGCTTGCGGCGCATGGCGTCATCGAGATCACGCTGCTTGGACAGACGGTGAATTCGTTCAAAGCGTCCGATCCGGAATCGTTTTCAACGCAGAACCCGTATACAGATTCGTTCGCCGCGTTGCTGTGGGAAGTGAATAACATTGATGGCGTCGAACGCGTGCATTGGACAGCGCCGCATCCCAACTCGATGACGGACGAAGTGATTGATGCGCTGAATTTGCCCAAGCAGGTGAACTATCTGCATCTTCCCGTCCAAGCCGGGTCGAATGACGTGTTGTTTCGTATGAACCGCAAATATACGCGCGAAAAATTCCTTGAGGTGATCGAAAAAGTCAAAGCCAAACGTCCCGGAATCGCGCTCGGCACGGATATCATCGTCGGGTTTCCGGGGGAGACGGCGGAGCAATTCGATGAGACGGTTTCGCTCTATCAAGCATGCGGTTTTGATATCTCGTACACGGCGCAGTACAGCCCACGATCAGGGACATTGGGCGTGAAGTTGTTCAAGGATGACGTGTCACGCGAAGAGAAGCGGCGACGGTGGGATGTGTTGCAGGCGCTCATGGAACAGACCGTCCTGTGGAAAAATAAACGGCTCGAAGGGAGCGTCAAGCGCGTCCTTGTCGAACGGGTCGAGAATGGCCTGGCGAGCGGCAATAGCGAAGATATGAAGTTAACGCGTTTCCATACAAACGATGCCTCGCTCGTCGGGAAGATCGTGCCGGTCAAGATCGTTGAGGCGTTGGAGTGGCAATTAAAGGGCGATTTGGTATCCTGACCTTGTTATGGCCCGTGTTCGTCAGCCGAAGAGTGCCGTGCTCCCGCGCATCGTGTGCGTCGTGGGTCCGACGTCTTCAGGCAAGACATCCCTCGGCATCCGCCTCGCCAAACGCCACGACGGCGAGGTCGTGAACGCGGATTCCCGGCAAGTGTACAAGGACATCAGCATCGGCACCGGGAAACCGGACGGCGTGCGCGGGACCTACCAAGGCCACCGCGCTTTTCTTGTTGAGGGCGTGCCGCATTATTTGATGGATTTTTTGGATCCGGCCGACCCGTTCACGGTCGTCGAGTGGCGCGACAAGGCCGTGAAGGCGATTGACGGCATCGTGAAACGGAAACACTTGCCGCTCGTCGTCGGCGGGACGGGATTGTATGTTTCCGCGCTCGTCGACAATTTCATGTTCCCACGCGTCGAACCGAAACTCGCGATGCGCGAGGCGTTCCAAGAAAAGTCACTGGCGGAACTTGTCGCGCTCCTCGTGAACCTTGATCCGGAAGCAAAGCAAACCGTCGATCTCAAAAATCCGCGGCGCGTGATACGTGCACTCGAAGTCGTGACGTTTACCGGGAAACCGTTCTCGGCGCAGAAGATCGCCGGAAAACCGTTGTATGATTTTTTTGAAGTCGGCATCCGTTGGTCGCGTGAGGAATTATATGAGCGTATCGGTCGTGAAATCGATGAGATGGTCCAGCGCGGGTGGGTCGAGGAAATCCGTGAGGCACTGAAAAAAGGAATTCCGGCGAACGCGCCGGCACTCACGTCGATTGGCTATCGGGAATTCATTGGATACGTGAAAGGAGAACGGACGCTGGAGCAGGCGATTGCCGCCTCAAAGCTCGCCGTCCGACACTACGCCAAGCGACAGGAGACATGGTTTAGGAAGGATACGCGCATCAAATGGGCGAAAGACGAGGATGAGGCGGTGGAGATGGTGGAAATGTGGCTTAAATAAGAGAAAATGATTTCGCTAGAATAAGGCAAGATGTTGAGGCCAAGCTATTGACAAAATGGCTATTTTGTGATATATTTATTTGTCCAATCGAACATTCTCATTCAACCCGCAGATGAGGTCGCAAAAATGGAAAACTGGGAACGTTGGGAAAAGCCCTTGAACGTCGTTTGCCGCGTGTGGTGGGTGCTGCGGCTGTTCTGTGTCCCTTGGGTCGCGCCTGCTCTCGTGCTCGGCGCGCTCGCGTACTTCATCGCAGTCTTTCTCGGCCATCCCTTTTAGCGCACTTTTGAAGCCACCTCGCGCACCCGCGCGACGAAAGCGTACTCGCTCTCGT
>JBAQQZ010000007.1:0-9548 GCA_049295615.1 Patescibacteria group bacterium | reverse complement strand
GTGACCTACGGTTCGACGCAGCACTCGCTGACGTCGATTTTATTGTCCGTGATCTGGACACGGGGCCCGCAGTTGATGTCGCGGATCTTCTCGTGCTGTTTCACGCGGCTGTCGCGGAACGCCGTCGCCACCCCCTGCTTGAAGTCCGTCGGGTCGTCTTGCCCGAAGTACTCGCGAAGCAAGCCAGGGGTGACTGCTTCGCAGGCCGTCATGAGTTGCCCAGGTGCGGTGGCGGATGCCGTGCTTCCCGCTGCCTTTGCATTCGACGGATGACGAGCGCATTGGACGCCGATGACGATGACGACTGCCGCCACGACACCGAAGCAGGTTCCGATGAACCAGGTGTGGGACTTCCCCTTGTGTTTCGGGGCAGTCTCCTTATCCGTCGCCTTGTCCGTCGCGGCGTTGGCAGCGGCAGACTTGGGAGCGGCGAGCGCCGGGAAGCGCTCTTGGGTTTCCGGCTGGTCGTCTTCCACCGGGTGCACCTCGATCGTCGGAGATGCATCCGCATGGAACGGCACGTCCGCCGGGATGTGGCTGCGCCGCGGGGTCGTACGTGCGCTCGTGATTTCTTCGTCGCGTGCGTCCGTTTTCGGCGAGCTGCTGGCAAGAGCCGGGGCAAGATGCCGGGCCTCGTACCAGCAGCGCGCACGATTGTTGATCGCGATGCCGTTGTCGAGTTCGAGCTTGATCAGGTGATCCAAGGTCTCAGCGAACGCTGCCTCGCGTTCCGCGGCGTCTTCGACCTTGCTGAACTGCGCACCTTTGCTGACGTAGAGATCGATCTCATCCTGCGTCAGCTTGTTTTCGTCACGGACGATGACGCGGGCTTCGTCGCGCATGTTTTCCCGGACGGTCGATCGGGGGACGGCGAACGTTTCGGGCTGCGGGGAAGGAGGAGGTGCCTCCGTCCTGCACGGTCCAAACGTCACATCCGGAATCGAACTCGCCGAGTTTGCCGGAGGATCCGATGCAGGCGCGACAGATCCCATGAGGGTGGCGGCGCCCGCATTGGCGTGCGTCGCCTGTGCCTCGAGCGCAACCGGCCTGTATGACGGCGACGCAGACATCTGCAGCGGCGTCTCAGGCTGCTCCGTCGGCTCTTGGGGAGCTGACGGCGTCGCGATTTCGGGCGTCGCTTCCGTCGGCACTTGCGGAGCCGGGGGAACAACCGGTTTCGGCGCCTGGGCCGACGGCCGGAGCCGTCCTTCAAGCGCCAAGAACCCATGCTTCCGTACCGGCGGTTTCGCCGGCGACTGTTCGTCAGCCATCATGTACCTCGTCTGTTGGGGTGGGTGTAGGTTTTTGCGGATTTCTCCGCGAAGTTTTGAAATTGCGACCGCCGAATACGGCAGCCTCCCGCGAGCCAATGGCTCAGCGGGAAGGAATTAAACTACCATAAAAACCGCAATTTGTCAACCTCTCCCTTCACATGAAGGAGGTTGTCCAGCAGGCGTTAGGCGGCTATGCTATCCGGACATATGGTTTCGCTAAACAAAGGCCTTTTTTGGTGATATGGCCCATCCAAAACCGGTCGTCCTTATGGTGTTGGATGGTTTTGGCGTGGCGCCGCCGTCGGAGGGGAATGCGGTTGCATTGGCCAACATGCCCAATTATCGCCGCTACATCGAGAGCTATCCAGCGATGACAGTTCTCGCATCCGGGTCGGCGGTAGGGCTTTCTTGGGGTGAAATGGGTAACTCGGAAGTCGGCCACCTGACGATCGGTGCGGGACGTATTTTTTTCCAAAGTTTGCCGCGTATCAGCCAATCCATTGAGACCGGGGAATTCTATTCAAATAAGGCGTTTTTGGATGCCATCGCGCACGCCAAGAAGACTGGCGGCGCACTCCACCTGATGGGTCTCGTGTCGCCGGGGAACGTGCATGCGAGTGAGGCACATTGCATGGAGTTGCTCGAATTATGCCGCCGTGAAAAGTTCACGAAGGTCTTTGTCCATGTGTTCATGGACGGGCGTGACAGCATCTACAACAGCGGCATCAGTTTCGTGCAGGAGCTGGAAGCAAAGATGGCAGAACTCAAAGTCGGGAAAATCGCAACGCTCTCCGGGCGCTATTACGCCATGGACCGCGACAACCGTTGGGACCGCATCCAAAAAGCCTATGAGGCGATGGTTGACGGCAAGGCGGATGTCTACGCGCAAAGCGCCACCGACGCCGTGCAGCATTCGTACGATCAGAAAGTCTACGACGAGCAACTCGTGCCGACGGTCATCGAAAAAGGCAAACAGCCCGTCGCGAAGATTTCGAGTGGCGACTCGGTGATCTTCTTCAACTTCCGTCCTGACCGCGCACGCGAAATCACCAAGGCGTTCGTCCTGCCGAGCTTCGACAAGTTCCCGCGCACGCAGTTGCAGGATTTGTTTTTTGTGACGTTCACGGAATATGAAAAAGACTTGCCCGTTGCCGTAGCCTATCCGCCGCTCACCATCGAGAACTGCCTTGCGAAGGTCGTGTCGGATGCGGGAATGAAGCAGCTGCATATTGCGGAGACCGAAAAATACGCGCACGTGACGTTTTTCATGAACGGCATGATCGAAGAAGAATTCCCTGGCGAAGACCGCGTGATCATCCCATCGCCGCGCGTCTCGACGTATGACAAGGCGCCGGAGATGTCCGCGATGCTCATCGCCGACCGCGTGGTGCAGGAGATCGCCAAGAATACCTATGACCTCATCATCTTGAATTTTGCGAACCCCGACATGGTCGGGCACACGGGCGACGAGGCGGCGACCATCAAGGCGAACGAGACCGTCGACAAGGCGATGGGCTTGATCGTGAATGCAACGCTCGCGACGGGCGGTGTCTGCCTTGTGACAGCGGACCACGGCAACGCGGAAGAAGTGAAAAACCTCATCACGGGTGACATCGACAAGGAGCACTCGACGAATCCGGTGCCGCTCCTCATCATCGGCAAACAGTTTGAGGGGATGAAAGCGCCGGTCGGCGACGTGATCGGCGGGGACCTGTCGATGACGACGCCGGTCGGGATGTTGGGGGATATCGCGCCGACGATCTTGAAATTACTGGACGTGGGGCAGCCGCCGGAAATGACGGGGAGGGCGCTCATCTGATGCGCGGTTTTTGCCCTGCTCAAACTCGACTTCTTATTTTTTAGTTCGGTGCTCAAACAGTTCGCAGGGCAAAAACCGCGCATCAGATGAGCTGAGTGGGGAAGAAAAAAACTATGCCGGAACTACCGGAAGTGGAAACCGTTCGGAGGCAATTGGATGAACGCTTGCGGGGCAAGCGTCTCATTTCAGTTCGATTGTTGAGATCGGGGAGGGAGTTTCCCGTAGGGAAACTTTTTGTGGATTCGATCAGAGGACGGACGGTTGACTCCGTCAATCGTCGGGCGAAGCTTCTCATTTGGAAGTTTGATGATGGGTCGGCGATGACGGCGCACCTCAAGATGACGGGCAGGTTCGTCTTCGTCGAACCGTCGTATGTGCCGCAGAAGCATGACCGGATGGTTTTTACATTCTCTTCTGTCGTCCCCGCGAAGGCGGGGATCCAGCCTCGGCCTGCCGAGACTGGGCTGGGTTCCCGCCTTCGCGGGAATGACGAAATAAATTTAGTCTGGTCTGATATCCGGCAGTTTGGTTTTGTGAAGTTGGTCTCGTCTATTGAATTAGCGAAGATTATCTCGAGCTATGGTCCGGAGCCGTTGGAAACGTCGGCCGAAGGATTGGCGGAGCGCTTGTCTGAACCGAAAACTCGGACAGTCAAAGCTGCGCTCTTGAACCAACAGGTCATTGCAGGCATCGGCAATATCTATGCCGATGAGTCGTTGCACCGTGCCGGGATCCGCCCGACGCGACGGCTCGGGCGGATGTCTTCGGATGAACATTTGCGACTCGCGCAAGAGATCAAGGCCGTGTTGGGCGAATCCGTGGCGCAGCAGGGGACGAGCGCGAATGATTACGTGGATACGCGCGGGGAGAAAGGCGGTTTTTTGGAGTTGCTCCGCGTTTACGGACGTGAGGGCGAACCTTGCAAGAATTGCGCAGCGCCGATCAAAAAAATCGTATTGGCGCAGCGCGGGACGCATTATTGTCCGACGTGCCAATCGTGATATTCTTTTTTCCATGAAACCTACGCCGCAAGTCGCGAAGAAAGTCATCCAAGCGTTGGATAAAAAGTACACGGCCAAGGGCATGACGGACCTTGGGAACCCGGAGGACACGTTGTTGGCGACGGTCTTGTCCGCGCAATCGACGGATGTGCAAGTGTTGAAGATGTTTCCTGCATTCCGCAAGAAATTCCCGACGTGGAAAAAGCTCGCGGCGGCAAATGTCCACGACATCGAGAAATCGATCAACACAGTCGGTCTGTATCGGATGAAAGCGAAGAACATCAAAGGATTGGCGCAAACGATCTTGTCTGATTTTAATGGACAGGTTCCGCGTACGATGGAGGAACTTGTGACGTTGCCCGGTGTCGGGCGCAAGACGGCGAGCGTCGTGCTCGCGTTTTGTTTTGATACGCCGGCGATCGCGGTTGATACGCATGTGTTCCGCATCGCGCATCGGCTCGGGTGGTCAAAAGGCAAAACGCCGGAACAGGTTGAACGCGATCTGCTTGCGCTCGTCCCGAAATCGGAATGGATCAACGTCAACCGGACGATGGTGCAGCTTGGACGCGACATTTGCATCGGTGGCAAGAAACCGGAATGTTGGCGCTGTCCGGTCGCGAAATGGTGCAATTTCACGCCGAAGACGCCTGCGCCGCAAAAGTGATATCCTTTTTCCTACATGAACGAAGTCCAAATCGTCCTTGCCGTACAGTCGCTGGTATTTGCGACGCCGTGGATGCTGACGGTCGCCATCATTTGCGCCAAAGATTTGATTTTTTTGAACCTCTTGCTCGCCATTTGGCTGCTTACGTCGCGCAAATCGCAAGAACGGCACGCCGTGTTTGAAGCAGGTTGGGCGGTTGCGTTGGCGCTCATCGTCACGTCCTTGCTGTCGCATTTCATCGGTCGGGTACGGCCGTTCCTGTCTGACCCGCATGTTCTGCTGCTCATTCCGGCGCCGCTCAACACTTCGTTCCCATCCGGGCATACGGCGACAGCGGTTGCCATCGCCTGCGCCATCTGGTTTGCCAATAAAGACCTGGGCATCGCCGCGTTCGTCATCGCCGCGTTCGTGGCGATCGGTCGTATCGCGGTCGGCGTGCACTACCCGACCGATATCCTCGGCGGGTTGTTTGTCGGCGTGCTGTCATTCGGGATTGTGCGGTTGGCGCACCATGAACTGGCGAAGCGCGACATCATGCGTGCCGCCGCGCAACACCACCACGACGCATGAAGCGGCTCCTGTTGTTCGTCTCGATCTTCATCTTGGCGATAGCCATCTTCTTGGTGTTCTTTGTGCCCGCAGCCTGGTTCTCGACGCCGTCAGCTTCTGCACCGAGCGTCAGCCTCGAAGTCTCGTCCGGTGATGATGCAGGAACCATCGCGACAAAGCTCGTGTCTGACGGGATTGTCGTCTCGCCGATTGGATACGAAATCTATGCGTCTTTTAATGCGTTAGCCAACCGTCCAAAGCTTGGCACGTATACGCTGCAACCGGGGATGAACTACCGGACGATCGCCAACATGTTGGCGAAAGGCCCGGCTCGCGAAGAAGTCCAGCTGCAAGTCATTGAAGGCTGGAATTTGAGCGACATCGCGGACATGCTCGCCAAAGGCGGTACGAGTTCGACGGCGTTTTATGCGTCGGCTGGCGTCCCTCCGAATGGCACGCCATTTGATCCTGCGTGGCGCACGGAATTTCCGTTTCTCGCAGTGCTTCCCAAAGATGCGACGCTCGAAGGCTATCTTTTTCCCGATACGTATCGCGTATGGAAAGACCAATTGCCGGAAAGCTTGATCGAGAAACAATTGCAAGATTTTGCTACACGCGCTCCAGATCTTGCATCACAAGCCGAAGCACAAGAACGCACATTGCAAGACGTCGTGACCCTCGCATCGATCATCGAAAAAGAAGTCGCAGCTCCGGCGGACCGACGCATCGTGGCGGGAATTTTCTTGAACCGATTGAAAGATGGCATGCCGCTGCAATCCGATGCGACGATCAACTACGTCACCAATTCCGGCCGCGCTAGCGCGAATGCCGCTGACTTGTCGATTGATTCGCCGTACAACACCTACAAATACAAAGGCTTGCCTCCAGGCCCGATCTGCAATCCCAGCGCTGACGCACTCGATGCGGCGCTTCATCCTACGCAAACGGATTACCAATATTTTTTGACGGGAAAAGACGGAAAAGTGTATTACGCGAAGACGTTGGATGAACAGGACCAGAACAAGATCAAGGCGGCGCAAGGGGATTGACAAATAACGAATTTTCTGGTATACGTGTCGTGTCATGTTGGCATTGTGTCCGGCATGGCGCGCACCAACGCTCTACCTACCAAGGAGAAGAGAGCATGGACAACCAGAACGAGATCCAGGAAGTGAAGTCCGAGATCGCGAAGTTCAAGGCCGAGCAGCATGAGGACCGCGAGAAGCACAAGCGCTTCAAGAAGGCGCAGCTCAAGCTCGCGCTGCTCACCGCCACGTACTTCGTCACCGTGCGCCGCACCGTCAAGATTCGGTGCGGAGGCGGGAAGACGGAGCTGCGTGAGCTCATCGACCCCATCTACGGCGTCTCGAAGGAAGTCGGCGTGCCGACCTCGGTCAGGCGGTTCGAACTCTCGATGCGTGACGGCGGGACCGACGTCCGCGTCTACTTCAACGACGGCTGCGTGGATCTGCCTCTCTTGGCGGGTTCCGCGATCCAGTTCGTCGTAAGCGAGGATAGGGGATCCAACGCCTATCGTGTCCGTTGCTTCGCTTCCCTCGCGGAAGCCGAGGCGGACCTCGGCAAGGGTCTCGACACCGATCCGCCGTCCGCTTCTAGCTGACGGCTGACTACTCCGCGCATACGCGCGACCGAGCGCACCCGCTCTACCGGGTGCGCTCTTTTGTTTTTACCTCCAGATGGGCTAACCTACGCCCATGTCCGTCTTTGTCCTCCAAGGAAGCGATGAGTTGGCCTCGCGCAAGATCGATTACCAGCGCGAGCTGAACCAAGAGCAGCTTGATGTGGTGTTGAACGCCGAAGGGCCGTGCCTGGTTTTGGCGGGCGCAGGTTCGGGCAAGACGCGGACGGTGACGTACCGCGTGGCCTATCTTTTGGAACATGGCGTTGATCCGGCGCGGATTCTGCTGTTGACCTTCACCAACAAAGCCGCGCGCGAGATGTTGAGCCGCGTGCAACTGTTGCTCGGCGACATGGCGAAGGGGATTTGGGGCGGCACGTTCCATTCCACGGCGAACCGCATTTTGCGCAGCCGCGCGAATGAGCTCGGTTATACCTCGCGTTTTTCTATCTTGGACCAAGACGACGCCCAAAGCCTGATCAAAGCCGTGATGAAAGAATTGAAGATCGACCCGAAGGCGCGTCGTTTCCCGACGGCGGCCGTCGTGTCGAATATCTTGTCGTATGCCACGAATACGCGCACGTCGGTGCAAGATACGTTGGAGTTGAAGCACCCGAATTTTTACCCGTTCTCGGGCGACATCGAAGAGATCGGGCGGCAATATGCGGCACGCAAGCGTGAGGCGAATGCCATGGATTTTGATGACCTGCTCGTCAATTGGGCGAAGCTCATGAGCGATCCCAATACCGCGCGTGAAATTTCCTCGCAATTCCAATACGTGCTGGTCGATGAATACCAAGACACGAATGCGTTGCAAGATGCGATCGTTGATCGGGTCGCGTCCGTCCATAAGAACTTGCTTGTCGTTGGTGACGATGCGCAGTCGATTTATGCATTCCGTGGCGCAGATGTGAAAAACATTTTGCGCTTCCCCGAAGATTGGGCGGATGCGAAGATTTTCAAATTATTGACGAACTATCGGTCCGTGCCAGAAATCCTTGACCTCGCGAACGCGTCGCTGGAGCATAACGTCAACCAGTTCCAAAAAGAGCTGATCGCCTCGCGCGGGAAAGGGGAGAAGCCGAAGATCGTGCCGGCAGCGTCTGCACGGCAGGAAGCGCAATTCGTCGCCGAGCAGATCCTCGCGTTGCGCACGGAAGGCGTCGCACTCGCCAACATGGCGGTGCTGTTCCGATCGTCATCGCACTCGCAAGCGTTGGAATTCGAACTGTTGAAACGTGATATCCCATACGAATACCGCGGCGGCATGAAATTTTTTGCGCGTGCGCATATCAAAGACGTGTTGTCCTATTTGCGCGTGTCTGAAAACCCGCAGGATGAAGCGGCGTGGTTGCGCGTGATGAACTTGCAGACGGGGATTGGTGCGGGCACGGCATCGAGCCTCACGGTCACGCTCAAACAAATTCCTGATTTCGAGAAAATCTTGAATGCTGATATTTCGTTGCGCCTGCCGGTTCGTGCCCGCCAAGGTTGGGAAGAGTTTGCCGAAATTGCGCGTCGCATGATGACGCGTGCGCCATCGCCGGGGTTGATGCTGCGTGCCGTACTCGATGGCGGCTATCGCGATTACCTCGAGCGCGAATATCCCGACTGGCGCGAACGCTTGGAAGACATCGAGCAGCTGGCGGTATTCGCCGAAAGTACGCCTTCGGTTTCATCGTTCCTTGCGGATATCGCATTATATGACGATGTTTTTTCCGGGCGTGACAAAGATGATGGCGGACGTGAAGAACGGATCGTGTTGTCGACGATCCACCAGGCGAAAGGCCTCGAATGGGACACGGTGTTCATCATCCATTTGGCTGATAGCGCTTTTCCGCACCGGCGCGCGATGGGCGAAGAAGGCGGACTTGAAGAAGAACGTCGCCTCTTTTACGTCGCGGTCACGCGCGCGCGTCGGAAATTGTTTTTGACGTATCCCGTCACCATGGGCACGGATACGCTCATGCTGAACCAGCCGTCGTTATTTTTGGAAGAGTTGCCACCGTATCTTACCGAGCGCATGGAGCTGCGTGATGCCCGTGCTGTCCGTCGTTTTGAGTCACGGTCTTTCCGCGAAGAAGAACAAGAGCGCGACGGTTGGAGTTGGGATGCGGGAAGTGGCGAACCGACGATCGATATCGACCGCGATGGGAACCGTTCTTCTTCCGCTGCAACCGTTTGGAAATCCTCGCCAAAGAAAAATCCCGGCACGCCGCCGACGTCATTCTTGCGCGACGTGGACGACCTATGATGTGGGTGTACGTTGCGCTGTTGGTTTTCTTGGTTCTTGTCTTGGGTGTCTGCAGCTTGTTCCTGGCGGAGTTGTGGCGGATCACGTTCCGTCACGGCATCCCGTCGATCGCCTCTACGTGGGCAATCGTTGACCGGATCATCGTGGAACGCGTGTTGCCGCGCGACGGGTTGATCCTCGACCTCGGTTGCGGCACGGGTTGGACGTTGCGGCGGTTGTGGCGTTCGGGTTTGCGCGGGCCATTCATTGGGTATGAGAATGCGTTTGTGCCGTGGCTCTTCGGTCGTGTGTGGAATTTCGTGACGATCAGTCCCATCAAAGTCCGGCGCGCGGACTTGTTCACGGCGC
>JBAQQZ010000006.1:0-2437 GCA_049295615.1 Patescibacteria group bacterium | reverse complement strand
GACGATCAGTTCTTGCATTTCACAGCAAACGTGCCTGGTTACTCTTCCTTCGCAATAACATGTGCAAAAGGTGAACTCAATGCAATAGCTGCAGAACCTACTCAAATAGCTACAAACAGTACTGAAGGTAGTAATGCAAGCACTATTGCAAATAAGACTGAAGGCAGTAATGTAGGTACTATTGCAAATAAGATAGCTGAAGAAAGCAAAAAGGCTCCGGGATTTAGTACAATCGGTGGCATTGTGTGCCTATTCTGTATTTTATTGTATAGAAATAAGAAGGGAAGATAAGGAAGATAAAGCAGTGTGATTATAGAAGGTGGTGAGAGTTATTAATCTAATCTGGCAAGCGAGTAAATTCGCCTTTTGGGGTCATATTGGAAAACTACTCTCCTGCTTACTATTTTCCGTATTATACCAACTTCCGTGAATCTTTTTAATTTAACTTAAAATTCTCAGGTAACCTTTTACGTTTCCCTTAAAAGTATCTTTCTTGTAATTTTAATGTTTCAAATGCTATTATCTCCACTGCATGCCCCTACTGAAATCGATTTTTAAACAAGTGTTCAAAAAAGAACATGCTAGTGTCGTGTCAGCAGTAAAATGTCGTATCACTTCGATTACAACTATTCCGAATCATTTAATCCTTGAAGATTGACGTGACACTAGTTGTGAATTACATAATTTTGGTCATTACAAACTTACTTCCGGAAAGCAGACAGAAAAGCTAATGAGAATACCCGTAAGCAAGCAGTGCACACTCAGAGCTTGATTCAAGAAAACAGTAAATTGAATATGAAACATTCACCAAAGATCACCGAAAGTAAATCAAGGCGAAAATTTTGGTAAGATAAATTCCACATGTTATCGAAAATTAGTAATTTTTGCTGTTAAAACATATTGATTTTATATATCACCAGAACTTCCACCATGGCTTACTTTCTCCAGGTCCCTTAATAGCCTTCTGGTTAATCAAGCTCTGAACCTGCAGGAAGTAATCATTATACGTGGTTTTGAGGCCTTTTTCTCTTTGGCTGTCCTTATCGAGTTCTGCAAATTTGAGAAGTTCTGTATTTTAGAAAGAATGAACATTAATATAAAATTCTATTGATCTATAGAGAGATATTCTTTTTTTAATTAAATGGTTTTCTTTATATAGAAAATCATTGTGTAATATTACTTTTAGATTATGTTTCTTTATAAATTAAAAAATCCGTTTACTGAGTTCTTGAGATGAAAAAAATGAAACGCGATGAAACACGAAGAAGTTATGCTCTCACTGGAGTTTTAGGAATAGTGATCTTAGCGCTTTTTATGCCGGCAAGTATCGCAAGCGCAGCGCCATATGCATATATTACAAACCAAGGCGACAACACTGTCTCTGTAATTGATACTGCAACTAATAATGTAACAGCTACTGTGTCTGTAGGAAGTGGTCCTCTTGGAGTTGTAGTCAGCCCAAATGGAAAAAAGCTATATGTAGCGAACGCCTACGACAACGCCACAATATCTGTAATTGATACAGCTACAAACACTGTTACATCAACGGTGTCTGTAGGAGGAACCTGGCCTTATGGAGTTGCAGTCTCTCCAGATGGAACAAGACTATATGTGGCGAAAACCGACAGCGACACTGTCTCTGTGATTGACACTGCAACAAACACTGTTACAGCCATGGTAAATGTAGATGGTAGTCCCAGGGGAGTTATAGTCTCTCCAGATGGAAAAAAGGTATATGTGACGAACTACGATGGTGCCTGTCTTTCTGTGATTGACACTACAACAAACACTGTTACAGCCACAGTAAATGTAGGGGATTATCCTTGTGGAGTTGCAGTCAGTCCAGATGGAACAAAGGTATATGTAACTAATGCCTACGACGACGACACTGTCTATGTAATTGATACAGGCACTAACACTATTACAGCCACTGTGCCTGTAGGATATAGACCTCTTGGAGTTGCAGTCAGTCCAGATGGAACAAAGGTATATGTGGCGAACAACGGCGACAATACTACCTCTGTAATTGACACCGCCATTAATACTGTTACAGCTACAGTAAATGTAGGAAACGCACCTGAAGGAGTTGCAGTCACACCGGATGGAAAAAAGGTATATGTGACGAATTACGGAAGCAATAATGTCTCTGTGATTGATACAGTAACAAATAATGTTTCATCTGCAGTGAATGTAGGAAGCCGCCCCATTGCAATCGGCCAGTTTATAGGCCCTCTCCCAGTACAACCAGTATTTCCGGTTGCAAACTTCAGTAGCAATGTCACCAAAGGTTCTGCTCCCCTGACTGTAAAGTTTACAGATCTCTCGAAGAATGCAACTTCATGGAACTGGAACTTTGGAGATGGAAAGAATTCAACCCAGCAAAATACAACACATACTTACTCTACAGCAGGAAACTATACTGTTAACCTGACAGTGT
>JBAQQZ010000005.1:0-7563 GCA_049295615.1 Patescibacteria group bacterium | reverse complement strand
CACCAGCAACAACCGGTTCCCGTCGATGAGCAGCATTTGCTTGTTCGCTTCGTCCACTTCGACATTGCGGGGGACGCTGAATTGGGAGGATTCGATCTGGGCTTTCAGGTTGCCGTCCTTGTCGAACATGAGGACGCGTTTTTGTGCGGGGTCGGTGATGTAGATGTAGGTGCTGTTGGCGTCGGTGAAGATGGACGAGGCGGCTTGGAGCGGCGGGTCAACGGCGGCCAGGCCAAAACCTTCTTGGCCGCCGGAGAGGAAGCGCAGTAATGTGCCGTCATTCTTGAGGACGTAGACATTGCTGTCGATTGCGAGACCGACGGCGCCGGTGAGCGAGGTGTTGGCCGCCTTGATGTACGCGGATTCTGCCCCGAAGCCTCCGCTTGCGTTCGTTGTCCGCCAGATTTGGTTTTGCGACGGGTCAAGGCTATACAACTTGGAGGCATAGAGCACGACGGCGACGGTCGACGAAGATTGGGTGTGTGTCCACTTCATGGCTTGGAGTGTGCCGTCGGTTTTGTTGAGTGCCAAGAGTTTGTCGTCTTTCGTCGCAAACAGGATGCTCGTGGTCCCTTCCGTCGCCGAGACGATTGGTGCGGTGCCGGACGGCAGCGGGACGCGCGTCACGTCCTTTGACGTGAGGTCGATCTTGAGGATTTGCGAGTCCGCTTCATCAACCACATACGCTGCGCCCTTGCTCAAGACTGGCGCGACGAGCGAGCCGTCCGCAGCGGTCGGGGGGAGTGAGGTGAGTTCCGTCACGTTCTCGTCGGTCACCACTTTCTTCAGTTTTTGTTTGAGGGTGTCGAGGCTGCCTTGGAGCCCGGTGATCTTGGTCTTGCGGTCAGGGGTATTGGTCGGCAGGCTGGCGATGGCTTTTTCTGCCGTGTCGATCTCGCTTTGCGCGCGCGTCTCATTGCCGTAGATCAGGTCTGACTCGGCACGGTTGCTGTTGTCCGTTGCGCCATCAAATGTCGCGTTCCAGGCGGCGAGTTCCGCGGCTTGTTTTTGCGCGTGCTGGTACCACAAGATGCCGGCGATGGCGAGCACGGCCACGGCGACCAGGACCCCGATCGTCAGCTTGCGCCGCTTGGTGAAGATGCTGCCGAAACCCGCGTTCATGCCGCGCAAGCTTGCCATGGCCATGGGATCAGCCGAGCGCGTATTGAAACGGCGTTCTTTGATCATGTTGCCGACGTTGGCCACGGTGCCTTTGGCCTTATCGATGATCCCGGTCAGCATCCCGCCGGAGGTGATAGGGCCAAGCGCCGGGGAAAGGTGTTGCGCGGTTTCGGCTTCGGAGGCGCGGAGCTTTTCGACCGAGGCGGTGCTGCGTTGTGGAGGGACGACGGGTACGGCAGCAACCGGCTCACTTACCTTCACCTCATGGCTTGCGATGACGGCAGCTACAAAATGGTCAGGGATGCCGCGTTTTTCCAAATCTTGTTTGATTTCAAGCGCAGCCGTGATGGGCGGCAACGTCGATAGCCGTTCTTTGATCCGGAGTTCGCTGCGCAAGCGTTCGAGGTTTGATGAACCGACGATGAACAAGTCGCCTGGCATGATGTCGCCGCAGATCAGTGCGCCAAACGGTTTTTTCGGGTCAAGCGGCACCGGCTGTTCCAGCGAGCCGAACAGGTCGAATGAGCGGAACGTGCCATCGTCTTGTTTTTGCAGGAACAGGTTCATCAGGCTGCCGATGCCTGTCAGGCACATCTGGCCCTTGGACAATTCCATCACGAAGATGTTGATACGGTTCCAACTCAAGGGTGTCGCTTCGGTCGCTTCGAATTCTGCCACGGCCTCGTTTAGGCGCTGCACCATTTTTTCAAACCGGCCGATCGGGTCCTGGTCCACGCCGGACATGAGGTGGCGCGCCTGCTCTGCCGTCGAGTTGATCACGTCGAGCAACCGTTCGTATACGTAGAGCGTCGATTGGATTTCGGCGATGATCAGCAGGACGGGGCTTTGCTTGTTGGAACCCGTGTTTTCAAAGCGAAACAGGCCGACGATTTTCTCATCGGTGGGGTTCTTGGCGACATCGATCTCTGCGATGCGGAATTGCTGCTCTATTTGGGCCATGGGTCGGGCGGATCGAACGGAGTATACTGTACACAAAATGGGCGCGTCCATGCCAGCTCCCCACGGCAGCCAGCGCGTCCCTTGTCAAGGGCAATGAATCAGGGCAGGATAGGGGGAGTCGTATGCTTGAACACTTATTTGGCTCACGCACCCGGGTGAAGCTCCTGATCCTGTTCGTGCACAACCCGGACGATGGGTTTTTCGTGCGCGAACTGACACGCCGCATTGACACCCAAATCAACGCCGTGCGCCGTGAGATCCAGAATTTGGTGAAGATCGGCATGCTGATCGAGATCTCGGCGCCGCAAGAAGACGTGCCGGTCAAGCGCCCAGGCCTCAAGCGCAAGTACTATAAAGCCAACAAGGAATTCCCGCTCTACCGTGAATTGCATTCGTTGCTCACCAAGGCGCACATCTTCCTCGAAAACAAGTTTGACGACCGCGTCAAAAAATTGGGCAGCGTCTCGTACTTGGCGTTCATGGGATCGTTCCAAGGGATCCCGAACCAGCCGGTCGACTTGTTCCTCGTCGGCACGGTCAACGAGGTGGAGTTCAAGAAGCTCGTGCAGGAACTGGAAGCGCAATTGGGTTTTGAGATCAACTACACTTGCATGACGTTGCAAGAGTTTACCTACCGCAAAGAGATCGCGGACCGGTTCTTGGACTCGATCATGCTGGCGCCGAAGACCGTGGCCGTGAATAAATTGGAAGGTCCTGCTGCGCGCTAGCGTTGGTATGGCATGGCTGTTCATTGAATGTCTCCGGCCGGATGGGTTCCGTGTCGGCCTGTTGGATGGTGACCGTCCCGCTGTGCGTCCGTACGTCGGGCGTTCGCATGCGTTGCTGGCTGTCGTCGTGCGTCGTTTCCCACGAACGGTCCTTGGACGCATCCAAGGCATTTGCGTGGTCCAAGGCCCAGGCTCGTTCACGACGGTGCGCACGGGCGTCTTGGCCGCGAATCTGTTGTCGCGTTTGCTGAAAAAACCGCTTGTCGGGATTTCGGCGGAACAGGCGTATGACCTCGTCTCGCTTGGCGAGATGTTGCGCGATGGCAAGTTGCCTTCGTCCACGACGGTGCTGCCCATCTACAACGCCGAGCCGAACATCACCTTGAAGACATGCTAAGTGATAACGCCAAGAACCGCATCCTGGCTGCCATCCCGGGTTCGCTCGTCTGGTTGACGGTGTTTGCCTCGATCGGGTTTTCGTTCGTGCGCCCGCTGTGGGTGATCTATTTTGTGATTGTGTTTGACCTCTACTGGCTGTTCCGCGTGATGTACTACATGCCGTTCCTGTTCATCTCGTGGTACCGCTACCACCGCGACATCCGGACGGATTGGCAGAAGAAGCTCAACGGGACGCCAGGCACGCAACGCGTCCGCCATCTCGTTTTTTTGCCGACGTACAAAGAAGAGGTCGGCGTGATCCGTGACACCCTCGAACGTATCGCCACGAGTTCGTATCCCGCCGACCAGGTGATGATCGTGCTCGCAGGGGAGGAGCGTGACCGCGAACGGTTTGAACGGAACGTAAAAGAGCTTACGCCGGAATTTTCCAAACGCTTTTTGAAATTCTTCACCACGCTGCATCCCAAAGGTTTGTCCGAAGAAATCCCCGGTAAAGGCTCGAACCTCAATTGGTCCGGGCACCAAGTCTTGCCGCAGGTTTTAGCCATGGGGCTGTCGCCGGATGACGTGATCGTCTCGTCGTTTGATGTCGATACCATCATCCATCCGCAGTATTTCACCTGCTTGACCTATTTATTTTTGACCGTGAAAGACCCAACCAAGTCCTCGTACCAGCCGGTACCGCTCTATAACAACAACTTGTGGGAATCGCCCGCGGCAGTCCGCGTCGCCATGTTCGGCACCACGTTTTGGCTGATGACCGAGCTGTCGCGACCCGAACGCATGATGACGTTCTCATCGCACTCGATGAGTTTGCGTATGCTCATCGACGTCGATTTTTGGCAGAAGGACGTGGTGAGCGAGGACTCACGCATCTTCCTCCAGGCGCTCATCAAGTACCACGGCAACTACCGCGTCACGCCGATGTATTTGCCAGTCTCGATGGACACCGTCATGACCGGGAATTATTGGCAGGCGCTGCTCGCATTGTATAAACAGTTGCGCCGATGGGCGTGGGGCGTGGAAAATTTCCCGTACATGGTCCGCGCGTTCGCGAAAGATAAGGAGATGCCGTTCGGGCTCAAGGTTGCGTTCCTCTGGAAGCAGATCGAAGGCATGTACACTTGGGCCACGGCGCCGCTTTTGATCTTCATCCTCGGCCGGTTGCCATTTTGGGTCGCTCCGGAGAATTTCCGCGAGTTTGCCGTGTTCCAAAACACGCCGTTCACCCTCGAATGGTTGATGCGTTTTGCGATGGTCGGAGTGTTCATCTCGGCTGGTCTTGCATTGACGCTCTTGCCGCACCGGCCAAAGCACATCCCGTGGTACAACACGTTTGTCGTCGCCTGCCTGCAGTGGCTCCTGTTGCCCGTGACCTTCGTCGTGTTCGGCGCGCTGCCGGCTATCGATGCGCAGACGCGCTTCATGTTAGGGAAGAATTTGGGTTTCAACGTGAGCCCGAAACGGAAAGTGTAAGCCTTGTAACGTCGTCCCGACCGAAGCGATAGCGAAGTGGAGGGACCTATTGGAAACATTTTACCTATAGATCCCTCGGCTCCGTCAGACTTCGCTCGGGACGACACATGGGCTACAATCAGTTTTCCCATGAACGAAGCCCAGACGCTGTCCGTGAATTTTGTCACGTGGAATTCGGTGGCGTATTTGCCGGGGTGCTTTGAGTCGCTGGATGGTCAAGACTGGAAGGATTTTACGGTCACCGTGATCGATAACGCCTCAAATGACGGCACCGTCCATTGGCTGCAGGACAACCGTCCGGATGTCACGGCGCTGCGCAATTTCCGCAACCAAGGGATGGCGCGGGCCAAGAACCAAGCGATCGCGTTGGCGTTGTCGCGTTGGCCGGAAGAGGCGTGGGCGTCGCGCTACATCTTGTTCGCCTCGCCCGAAGTCGAGTTCGCCCCGTCCTGCTTGGGGTTGTTGGTCGATGCGTTGGAAGCGGACCCGTCACTGGCCGCCTGCGCACCTAAAATCTTGCGGGCGCAGTTCCGTGCCGGCGTCGAAGATGACCGGCGTGAGACCGAACGTTCGACCAAGATCGAGTCAACGGGCTTGGCCATGGCGAAGTCACGCAATGTGTATGAGCGCGGCGCCGGCGAAGAAGACCGTGGGCAATATGATGTTGCCGCGGAAGTGTTCGGTTTTGATGGGGCGTGTGTCGTCTATCGTGCGTCTGCGTTGAATGAACTCAAGTTAGCTGGGGAATGGTTTGATGAGGATTTTGTGGAAGATTGGGATGATGTCGACCTCGCGTGGCGCATGCGTCGTTTGGGGATGGCATCGCGGCTCGTGCCGCACGCCGTGGCTTGGCGGCATACCTCGAGCGTCGTGCATAAACGTGCCGGACGGCGGGCGCCCATCGTGCTCGACCCGTTACGCACGGTCCGGAACCGCGTGTGGACGATCTGGAAGAACGACGAGCTTGGCAATCGCATCGTGCACTTGCCATGGATTGTCGCGGCCGGCGCAGGCCATGTCGCGAGAGGGATCTTCAGGCCGTCATATCTTGCCGCCGGTGCGTCCGCCTATTCAGCCATCGGCGCAATGTCGAAGAAGCATGCGGAACTCACGAAACGCGCAAAAGTTTCTGGCCCCGAGATGCGAAAGTGGTACGTGTAAATATATACGTAGGGGCGCGATTCATCGCGCCTGGTTCGGCCGGCCGAAGGGCGTGATGAATCACGCCCCTACTACAGAAAATAATTCTTCGAGACGAGAGAGCGTTTTTCCTGTAAACTACCGTCAGTCGGATCAGCATGAAAAAGAAGACTGACTCACCCAACTTCCTGACGTGTCCGGCGTTCCCTGAACTTCCTCCGAAAACAGAGGAAGTCGTTCGGTCATCGCCGTCGCGGAAGCAGCGGGTGCTTGATCCAAGCGACCAAGCTGGCAAGACGCCGTCGACTCCTCCAAAGGGCAAGGTTGCAATGGCGCAAAAACCGAAACGTACTTGGCGCATCCGGAAGCCCGTGGTGATCATTAGCGTCATCATCGTAGCCCTATTGTTGATCATTACCATCCCGCCGGGCATTGCGTTGGCGCGGGCGTATGTCGCTGCCCAATCCGCTAAAGCTTCCATCAATTCCGCCCAAGCCAAATTGACCAAGCTGGATGTCGACGGCGCCAAGACCGATTTGGCGAATGCCCAAGCGTCACTCGGTGACGTGCGGGCGCGTCTTGAAGAGACGGGTTTTTGGCAGGATGTCCCGGGCGTTGGGACGCAGTTGCGTGCCGTCGAAGACGCATCCGATGCGGGAGCAGAAACGATTGATGGGATGCAGAGCTTGTTGAATGTCTTCCAGGTCGTCGCAGATGCGCTGCATGGTGGCGTTGCCGCGACGGGGGAGTTGTCGACGGGTGTCGCCTCGACGCGCAGTTTCAATGATTTGTCGCCTACGGAAAAACGCGACCTGCTCCAACGCTTTGCGAACGCGTTGCCGGACGCACGCGAGGCGCAAGACAAGATCGACCTGGCGCTCGAGCTGTGGAACCAAGTCCCGCAGACGGGAGTCGCTGCACCGGTCAAAGCCGCGCTCAAACCGTTGGCTGATACGCTTCCGGTGTTGCAGAAGTCGCTCGACGAAGCCGTGCCGCTCATGGAGGCGCTGGTGCCGCTGGCTGGCTATCCGACGCCGACGCGTTACCTGGCAGTCTTGCAAAATTCAGATGAGCTGCGGCCAGGCGGCGGGTTCATTGGTAACGTCGGCACGATGACGTTGGATGGCGGCAACTTGTCCGAATTCGCGTTCACGGACGTCTATAGCATCGACAACCCGGCATCCGGCGTCTGGAAGGAAGTCCCGCCGGCGCCGATTTCCACCTACCTCGGCGTCAAAAATTGGTATTTGCGTGACGCCAACTGGTCGCCGGATTTTCCCACGTCTGCCGCGCGATTGCTCGATTTTTATACACGTGAGGTCCAAGCCGGGACCGGCAAGAAAATCGCTGACCCGCCGAACGCCGTCCTGGCGTTTGAGCCGGGTTTTTTCCAGGCGCTCCTGCAACTCACGGGCCCGATCACCGTCAATGGGCAAACGTATAGCGCGGATAATTTCTTTGACTTGATTGAATACCAAGTGGAAGAAGGGTTCTTGCAACAAGGCGTGCCAGTCTCGAACCGCAAGGACATCATCCCGCAGATTGGCGCCCAGCTGCTTGAGAAGGTTAAAGCCATGCCGTCGTCGCAGTGGCCGAAAATTCTGGACCTCGTGACGCAAGCGCTGGCACGCAAGCAGATCCTGATGTACTCGAGTGACCCCTCACTCCTCGCGATCCTCGACAAGCAAAATTGGACCGGGCGCATCCCGGCGACACAGGACGATTACCTCCAAGTCGT
>JBAQQZ010000004.1:0-5315 GCA_049295615.1 Patescibacteria group bacterium | reverse complement strand
GTGCTTGGGGCGTGCTTTTCAACGCGGCTGCGTTCTGTTCCGCCGTCTGGAGATCATCCAATGTGACAGGCGGGAAATAATAACCTTTTGAGGTACGGGTCCACCAAGCGCCACCCGCATGCGTCGGGCTGAATTGGTATTGGTAGAGCATGGCACGGACGTACAGCGGCGGTTTTTGTGGGAACGGGTTGGACGCAAACAGGAACCGTGCGAACCCTTTGCCATTGAGCAATTGCGTCATGAGCGGGAGGAACCAGCGCGTATCCTGGAAAGACGGCGATAACGCGACGAACCACATTTGCCAATCAAAACGTGGCAGGTACGGTGCGACGAAGGACGGTGCGCGGTTAAGGTTGTTCCCGACCTTGTACGCGAACGGATACTCCTTCCACAATACGCCGTCCTCACTTCCCTCGATCACGACCTCGTAACGTTGCGTCGTCATCACGGCGAACAGGCCATACCGGTTCACGATCCCAAGTGGTTGCAACTCTTTTACGAAGCGGCTGGCGGCGGCGGGGACCCTGGTTGGTACGAACAAGTCTGCCAGCTCTACGGCACTCGCCATGAAAATACACGCGACAACGACCGCAAACACGGCGAGCCCTAATTCCGTGACCCGACGCTTGGGTTGCCGCTTCTTCATCCAACGGACGAAACGTTTGGGGCTCCAGCGCTCGAACCAAGCGTCGTCCAGCAAGAACAGGCACAGGACGATGCTCAACAAATTAAAAAAGCCATAATTCCCCGTCAACGCAATCAAGACTTGGAAAAAAATAAACAACGCCGCCGCCCAATGGCGGACACGGCGTGGTGCGAAAATGAAGAACGGCACGACGAGTTCGATGGCAAGCGCACTGAATGTCGAAACCTGCAAAAACCAAAGCGGCAAATGCGACGCGTACCACGCCAGCGGCGTTGGCATCGGCTGTGTTTGGAAGTGGTACGTGAGCGCCGTCAGGTTGCGCCAGGTCGAGTCGCCGGACAGCAGCTTGACGGCACCCGATTCAAAGAACAACCGGAACACCAGCCACTGAAAAAGCCAGACGACCCAGACGAATGGGTTCCCTTTCTCCGACGTTTTCCAACGTCGGGAAATGACAAGCAAGATCGCCAAGAAGCCGGACTCGAGCAGCAACAAGTCCCACTGGAAGCCCATGAACTCTTGGCCGACCGTGAACATTGACAAGTAGCACGCAAAACACACGAGGAGCGCCGGCAACGAAAAAATATCGAGGATGACGAACAGCGACGCGACTGCGCCGACCGTGCACATCCCGCGCAAAAACTGGTCAGACGAATTGAACCAGGTGAGCGTCGGCGCATGCCAATATGCTAACGCACCGATTTGCGTATGGAACGTAGCGAGCGCTGTATTGAATGGCAACAAGCCACCCGAACCGACAAGCAGCACAATCTGGTCACGCAACGACCAAAAGGCAATCAGGAACACGACGCCGATCAGGCGCACGCCAAGATTCGACGCGATGCGAAAGGTGGATTTTGGTGCGGGATCGCCCCAAAAAAGTTTGGTGATGCGATACGCGATTTTACGATGTGATGCGATCAACCGATACGACGCCTCCGTGAGCTGCTTGAAGCCAGGCACGCGCTGGTAGCACCACCACCAAAATTTCTTGCGCATGCCTTCGGCACACAAACGGAAGACCGCTGCCGCGCCGAATGACGCGTTCCCGTCTTTCCCGATGAAACACACAGCGGCTTTGAATTGCTTTTGCGGAATGCCATGGAACATCTCGCCGACGGATTGTGAGGTGACATAGTCGACAGCCTCGCCAGTCTGCGCTTTCCAGCGATTGATCCACACGCCACAAAAACGACAGTCGCCGTCATAGACGACGATCGGGCGTTCGATCGGAGGAGGCGTTTTAGGCACGGATGATTTCGATACGGTTGGCGGATCCTGGCGTGCCCTTGGGCGAACCCGTCACCACGATCACGCCCTCACCGCTGGCAAGTTTCTTTTTGGTGAGCAACTCATGCAACGCCCCCTTGACCATGAGTTCGGGCGTCGACTTGCGCGAGGCAAGGAACGGCTCGATCCCCCACACGAGGCGCATCGTACGCGCCACGTGCAGGTCAAACGTGTATGCAAAAAGCGACGTCTCGGGACGGAATGACGAAACATCGCGCGCGGTTCGGCCGCTTGCCGTCGCGATCACGACAGCGGGCTTGCGCAATGCTTCGACTAGGACGCGAACGGTCGCACCGATGACTTCAGGCACGCCGCGTGAGGCGGTCATGTCAACGGGATTCAAATTATCAAACACCGACGCTTCAGTTACGCGAATGGTGTCTGCCATGACGCGTACGGATTCAATCGGGAACAAACCGCTCGCGGTTTCACCGGAGAGCATGACGGCATCCGCGTGGTCAGCGACAGCGTTGGCGACGTCCGAAACTTCGGCACGCGTCGGGCGTGGATTGCGTTGCATCGAGTCGAGCATCTGCGTCGCCACGATCACCGGAACGGCACGGTCGCGGCAGGCCGCGATGATCTGCTTTTGGATGACGGGCACGTTGGCTGCCGGTGTTTCGATCCCCAAATCGCCGCGCGCCACCATGATCGCATCACACAGCGGCAAGATCTCATCAAAACGCTCGACCGCCTCCCCTTTCTCGATCTTGGCGATGATGCGGATGGCTTTGCCGGACACGCCTTGCTTATCGAGGAGACGGCGCAAATCTTTCACGTCATTCGGCGAACGGACAAACGACAAGGCGACGAAATCCACGCCAAGCTTGGCACCGAAAATCGCATCAGAACGGTCCTTGGATGACAGCGCGGGGATGTGGAGCGTCGTCCCTGGCAAGTTCAACCCTTTATGTGGCAACAACGTGCCGCCTTGTACGACTTCGGTGATGATGCGATGCCCGTCGACTTTCTTGACCTCGACTTCGAGCAAACCGTCGTCAAACAACAGATGTTCTTTGGGCTTCACATCGCGATGAAGCGAGGGCAGCGTGACTGGGATGTCGCCTTCTGCCGGATGAGGTGCAGTCGTGAACACGGCCGGCCGGCCGGCGATGAGCTTCACGCCTTCTTTGGCGATGTCGCCGATGCGGATTTTTGGTCCCTGCAAATCCTGCAAAATGCCAAACGGCTTGCCAAGCTTGCGCCCGACAACGCCCAAACGCTTGAACACGCGTGCGTGCTCCTCATGCGTCCCGTGGGAAAAGTTGAGCCGCGCCACATCCATCCCCGCTTGGCCGAGGCGCAGGAGTATGTCTTGCTCCCAACAGGCGGGGCCGATCGTACATACGATCTTGGTGCGTTTCGTTTGGGCGTGGGTCGTCCGTGCAGGTGAAAAGGGCATACGAATTTTTATTGGGTGCTATCAGTTTTTAAGGTATCCAGCGTGACGGTCACGGTCTTGGTTTTCCCGGCATGCAAGAGGGTCAGCGTCACCTTGTCTCCTGGCGCAAAGTTGCCGATCAGCGAAGACAGCGAATGGTCTTCATCGATCGACGTCCCGTTGACCGTCAGGATAATGTCGTTCTCGACGATGCCGGCTTTGTCGGCGGGCGATCCCGGCGAGACGGCGAGTTGGTCCTTCTGGTCACCACGCACCACGAGCGCACCGTGGTCGACGGGCAGTTGGTTGGCCTTCACCAGTTCGTCGTCGATCAACTCATAACGCACGCCGAGGAACGGGCGCACGATCTTGCCCGTCTTCTCGACGCTTTGCGCGTCATGGCTGATGAGGTTTGCCGGCAACGCAAACCCGAGCGACTGGCCGTCTTGCGACACGGCCGTATTGATCCCGACGACGTTGCCGTTCAAATCAAGCAACGGACCGCCGGAATTTCCGGGGTTGATGGCGGCATCCGTCTGGATCGCGCCTTCGATGACTTCATCCGCGCCAGAATCGTCACCCGCATCCACGCGCCGGTTCAAGCCCGATACGATGCCTTTGGTGACGGTATTACGGAATTGGTCGAGCGCATTGCCAATCGCGACAACGCTCTGGCCGGCCACCAGGTTGTCCGAATCATCGAATGACAGGACCGGGAATCCCGTCCCCGAAACTTTCAAGAACGCGAGGTCGAGCACGGGATCCGTCGCCAAAACCGTGGCGGGATATTTTTTTCCATCGGACGTCAGGACGGTAAATGTCGCATCTTGGAAATCCACCACGTGCTTATTGGTCACGACGATGCCGTCGGTCGACACGAAGAACCCAGAACCGCCAGCCACCTGGCTCGTACTCGGCACGTTCGATCCGTTATTCGCGCTCGCACCATCCCCATTGTCTGATCCGCTATTATCCGATCCGGGGACAGGAGCTGATTGTGGGGCTGGGACTTGTTGGCCGTTGCCGTCAAAAAATTGTTCAAACGGGTCCATGGGAATTGACATGTCCTGCGGCTGGAGCTGTTGCGTCGGTTGGTTGACGAGCACCGCCACCACCGACGGTTGCGCATGTTTCACGACGGCGATCGTCGTCTGGTCTTCGCTGGCGGCGAGTGTGGAAGACGTGACTTGCGGCACCGACAAGGCGGACGACGTTTGGCCTGCCGAACCAGACAACTGGCGGACCACGGCGCTGCCCCACGGCAGGATATTCGAAAACGATAATGCGACGAACACGACCGCGCTCGTGACGACCGAAACCACGATGGTCATGAGAAGCGGCTGTGAGGGGGAAGATGATGGTTGGGGCATACGGATAATTTTTATGATGTTCGTGCCGGGCGTTTCTTGCGTTTCTTGGAGCGTGAGCGCAAACGCTCGAGCTCATGGCGGAACGAGTCCTCGTCCTCGAACTGGCGGTACACCGAGGCGAAGCGGATGTACGCGACTTTGTCGAATCCTTTGAGGCGGTTCATGACGATCTCGCCGACGTCGGCGCTCGTGATCTCGTTGGTCTTGAGGCGCTGCAGGTCGCGCTCGATGCCGTGGACAAGGTTCCGGAACGAGCTCTCGGTCACCGGCCGTTTTTCGAGGGCTTTCTTCAAGCCGTGCTCCATCTTCTCACGCGAGTAGCTCTGGCGCACGCCGTCACGTTTCACGACCGTCAAGTCGAGCAGCTCGACTTCTTCGTTGGTCGAAAAACGGTGGCCACAGGCCTCACACTCGCGCCGGCGCCGGATGGACGTACCTTCGCCGGTCAGCCGCGAATCCACGACTTTGGTGTCTTCATGGTTGCAGACCGGGCAGTGCATAGCAGCCCATAGGGTAACAAGAGGCTGGCGAACCCGCCAGCCTCTTGTTACCCTCTTTTTTACTCTCCTAATACGACGGGTGGCATGGCGAACGTTTTCTCGTGGTGCCAGCAGGACCACGAAAAACG
>JBAQQZ010000003.1:0-65323 GCA_049295615.1 Patescibacteria group bacterium | reverse complement strand
GACCTGCTCGATCTTGGACGAGCTCTTGATCCAACGTATTGAACACCCGGAAGACGCCAAGAAAATCGACGCCAAGATCCGCAAGCAATTCGAGAAGAAGGTCGCGATCTTCGTGCTCGACATGTCGGGATTTTCGCGCTTGACCCAGCGCTACGGCATCATCCACTATCTCGCCATGATCCGCAGCATGCGCCGCGTCGTGTCGCCCGTGGTCGCAAAAAACGGCGGGCTCGTGATCAAGTTCGAAGCAGACAATTGCTTCGCCGTCTTCAAAAACCCGGATGATGCCGTGGCCGCGGCGCTCCAGATCAACCACGACCTCGAAATCGCCAATCTCGCGACGCCCGACGAAAGCGACGTCCACGTATGCATCGGCATCGGCTACGGGCCGAACTTGATCGCCTGCGACGACATGTACGGCAACGAGATGAACCTCGCCTCCAAGCTCGGCGAAGACGTTGCAGAAAAAGGCGAAATCCTCCTGACCGAAGCCGCCAAGAAAAGTTGCAAAAAGAAAACGACGTTCTCGTCGTTCCCCCTCACCGTGAGCGGCGTCACGATGAAAGCGTTCAAGGTGAAGTATTAAGCCAACTTGAAACCCAACAAACTCTTATGCGCGATCGTGTAATCGATCGCGCGTTTGAGGCCTTCATCCAACTGCACCAACGGCAACCAGCCGAGCTTGTCTTTGGCTTTGGTGATGTCCGGCAAACCGAGCTGCGACATGAAGAGCAACGGCGGTTCAAACGTGATCCGCGAGGTGGAACCCGTCATTTCGATGATGCGCTGCGCCACGTCGACAAGTGCGACGTCGAGGTCGCTCCCGATGTTCATGGGGCCGATATCCGCCGGCGCGCCCATCAGTTTCAAAATCGCATCCACCACGTCGGAGACGTACACGAGTGACGTCTTGAATGTCTCATCACCATAAATCACCAAGTCCTTGCCGTCGAGCGCGTCAGTAATAAAATCCGGAACCATTTGGCCGTCGAACAACGGCATGCGCGGACCGTAGGTGCGGAAGATGCGCGCGATCTTGGTGTCGATGCCGTGGACTTGGTGGTACGTCTCAAACATCGTTTCGGCGTAGCGTTTGCCTTCGTCGTAACAGGCGCGCGGCGATAGCATGTCGACGGTGCCATGCTCGTCTTCCACGTAAAATTTGTTGTCAGAATGCCGTGGGCCGTAAATAACCGACGCGGAAGACAAAAGAATCTTCGCCCGATACCGGACAGCAAGATCAAGCGCATTCTTCGTTGCCATCGAGTTGGCGAGCAGCGTTTGCATCTTGTACTGGTCGAATTTCTTTGGACTCGTGGGACAAGCCAAGTGATAAATCTCTTGGATGCCTTGAAACTTGATTTTGAAGCGCGCGAGCTCGGGGAACAGCTCCGGGTCGAATGGCGTATTGAAATCGTGCCGGATGAACTCGAAATCGGAGTTCTTGAGCAGCTGGTCAATATTCGACTCCTGCGACGTCACGAAGTTGTCCACGCAGATGACGCGCGCATTCGCCAGCAGCTTCTCACACAAGAACGACCCGATGAACCCGGCGCCGCCGGTCACGAGGATATTCTTCTTGTCGAACACGGGGGCGTCGGCCATATGTCAGAAGCTTATCAGATTTTTGTGCGATTGCGCATACTCGATCATTTTCTTCAAGCCGTCGTCGAGCCGGACTAGCGGCACCCAGCCTAAAATCTCGCGCGCACGCGTCGTATCGGGCAATCCCGCTTCAGTGTAATGGGCGTACGGCGCGTCAAAACGGACACGCGAACTCGAACCTGTAAGCTCCAAGATTTTCTGCGCGACGCTTACCAGCCGCAAGTCCTGGTCTGACCCCAAATTGAGCAGCGTCACGTCGATCGGCGTTTTCATGAGCCGGATGAGCCCATCGACGATATCGGAAACATAGGCTAACGAGGTACGGGTCTCTTCGTCGCCCGTAATCACGACATCCTTGTTGTCGAGCGCCGACAGGATGATGTCAGGAATAAGGTTGCCGTCAAAAATCTTCATGCGCGGGCCGAAGGTCCGGAAGATGCGCGCGATCTTCACGTCGATCTTGTAGACGTCGGCATAGGTCTGCAGGATGGCTTCGGAAAAACGCTTGCCTTCATCGTACGCGCCGCGCGAGGTGAGATGGTCGATGTGGCATTCGTCGGTCTCGGCGTAATACGCTTTGCCGGGCTGGCGCGGGCCGTACAGCACGCTGGATGACGCGTACAACATTTTTGCATGCTGCTCGACCGCAACGTCGAGCACGTTCTTCACGCCGACCGAATTCGTCAAGACGGTCGCGATCTTGAAATCATCAAAATGCCGTTTCGAGATCGGGCAAGCCAGGTGGTAAATCTCTTGGATCCCTTGGAAACGGATCTTGAAACGTTCGAGTTCCGGCATCGACAACAAGTCGATCGGCTTGATGATGTCGTGGTTGATGAACTCAAAATTCGAATCTTGCAGCAAGTGGTCGATGTTGGCGACCGAACTCGTCAAAAAGTTATCGATGCAGATGACGTGCGAGTCCTTGACCAGGCGGTCGCACAAATGCGACCCGATGAACCCGGCGCCGCCGGTCACGATCACGTTCTTGCGTTCAAAAATGGGACGGTCTGGCATGGCGCAAGTATATCACGTTTTCTTCTTGAAATGCCGCCACGGGTCAGGATGGAAGGTAAAAAAACGGTGCGAGGTGAAGGTGAAGCTGGCGACGATGGCCGTCGCGACGACGATCACGGCTAGATCCCATTGGTGCAGCACTTCATGCCCGAACCAGAACAGCGTCGAGTTCAACCCGAGTGCGATCACCGCGACTGTCGCGAACCGGCCCATGTTACCTATGCTGCGCTGCTTGGCATCAAACGTGAACCGGCGGTTGGCTTCGTAGTTGAGCCAGGTGACGATCGTGACCGTGATTACATATTCCAACGTGTGGTTCCCGGCCGGCCACGCGACGCGTGACAAGAGGAAGTAGATCGTCAGGTTCAAGGCGACCGACAACGTCCCGATCACGACGAACATCGAAAACCGGCGGAGCTCGGCCCGGACTTTTTCTGGGACGCGGTCCATCAGAGGGGCCATGCGTCGTAGGACAGCCAACCGGGATTCAAGGCTTGGCCTTGTGGGGTTTCAGACCATTGGGTGACGGTCACGGGTGTATCAACGCGATGCAAACCGCCCGAGTCTGCCTGGAGCACGAGGTGTGTGCTGCTCGATGCGATGTCATAAATCGGCGCTTGGCCGGGGACGTCGCCACGGCGTACGACGAGCGGCGGTTTCAAGGTTGTTGACGCGAGTGTCGCGGTGGCAAGCAAGCTGCCGCCATCGCCGATGACAGCGACTTCGTGGCTGCCTTGCTGCGGCACGACCAAAAATGAGGGCGCAGGACCCGTCACGGTGAGGCCGAGCATGCCGCGCGCATCCTGGTCCGCCAATGGAGAGAACGGTTCTGGATGTTCGTCCGTTTGCGTCACGAGCCATGCCCGGTGCCCGCCGGCTTCGCCGAGATACAACTCATCCGTGCCCGTATTCGTGAGGTCGGATGCCGAAAGAAAAACCCCACCGGTGACATCCGTCCCGAGCGAGCCAGACGCGACTAACACGCCATCCATGCGATAGATGCGCCACGCGCCGGTCGTGTCACCGGCCATCGAGACGGCAATGTCCGGTTGGTCCTGGCCATCCCAACGGATGAATGTCGCGCGGACGCCGCGCTTGTCCCCACCTTGGCCGACGCCGAATTGCGCGACAGTCTCACCCTCCGCTGACAAGACGCGCACCGCAGGAGACATCCCACGCGCAGAGCCTTCCAAAAAAAATGGGCCGAGCTCGCTCGCTGCCGCGTCTTCGGTCACGGCGCGCAGCACGTTGATCTTCCCTTGGCCGATCTTGCCCAGCATGGCCGTGTTGGTCGCATCAACGGGATCGCTTGTCGCAATGATGCGCGTCGCGAGTTCGTCCGCACGCCACGACGGGTGTTCCGCCTTGAGGAGCGCCGCTAAACCGGAAACAAGTGGCGCGGCAAGCGACGTGCCACTCAAGCCATCGATATATCCTGGCACGGTGCCGCTGGTTTGCGTTGGCTCGGTTGTGGGGCGCGCGGTGAAGATGCCGTCGCCAGGCGCACTGACATCAACGCACGAACCGTAATTGGCGAAATCAGCCAGCGTATCCATGCGCGTCAACGCGGTGACCGTGAGTTGCCCATGGCCGGCTGCGCCTTTGTCGCAGGCCGGATAACCTGGCAACGCGTCGAGGTCCTGGCCTTGCGGCGCATCGCTGTTTCCAGCGGCGCTAACGACCAAGACGCCTTGCGACGTGGCATCGTGCACGGCTTGGGACAACGCTTGGTCATGCTCATAGCCGACCAAACTCAAGTTGATGATGTCTGCACCATGCGCCACGGCGTATTGGATGGCGTTGATGATGTCCTGGTCTTGGCCGGTGCCATCCGGACCCAATGCGACCAGCGGCATGATACGCGCATGCCACGTGACGCCCGTGATCCCGATCCCGTTATTCCCCTCGGCGGCAATCAGCGACGCGACTGCTGTGCCGTGCAACCATGCATCTTCGACTCCGGACGGTGACGCGATCGGCCCGACGTCTGATGAACCTTCGACAAAGTTCCAGCCATGGACATCGTCGACAAGGCCGTCCCCGTCGTCGTCTTTGTTGTTGCCGGCAATCTCTTCCGGGTTGGTCCAGATGTTGTTTTTCAAATCCGGATGATTGATGTCGACGCCGCTGTCGACCACGGCCACGACCACGTCGCGCGAACCCGTCGCGACGTTCCAGGCTTCCGGCGCATGGATATCCTCCAAGTACCACTGCTTATTGGCGAAGGTGTCGTTGGTCTGGACGGGTGCCGTTGACGTCGCCGCCTGTGCCGGCAACGCAAAAATGACCAAAAAGCCCGCGAACATGGCGGGCGGTGCAAAACGGATAAGACGCTCAAGCATCGGGCGATTTTACCTGAAACGCAAAAATACGGCGAGTTTCTCACTCTCGACGAAAACGCCGGAACCTGCCAATCTAGGGGCAATGGTCCGTTTTGGTATTCGAGCCAAGCGGCTGATCCTCGTGGTCGGCGATTTTGTCGTCTTTGAGGCAGCCCTCTTGGTCACGCTCACCGTCCGCTATGGCAGCGTGACACACAGCGCCTGGAATGCCCATGCGCTCCCGTTCACGCTGCTCGCGCTCTTGTGGATCATGGTATTTTACATCGCGGGGCTGTATGACCTCGCCTTAGCCCGTGACAGCCTGCGCTTCCTGCGGACGTTTCTGGAAGCCATGTTGGCCAACCTCGGCGTCGCGCTTGGCCTGTTCTACCTCATCCCGGTCTTCGGCATCGCCCCGCGCACCAACCTCATTTTGGATTTTGTGCTCGTCTTGTTGTTGGGGTACGCCTGGCGCTTGGCCTACAACCGCTTGCTCGCGCCGACGCTCTTCCGCAACCGCGTGTTGTTCATCGGCCACACGGATGACGCCGCGCGTGTCCACGAACTCCTCTCCCGCAGCGCGTTGGGTTTTGAACTCATCGCCGTCGCCGAAACAGCGCCCGGAACGCGTTTTGATGACGGCAGCGTGACCTGGCACGTCAGCATCGACATCATTAGCTCGATCTTGGCAGAAAAAAACATCAGCACCATCGTACTCGGACACAAGCCGGACGACGTTCCCGGTTTGCGCGACGCGCTTTACCAGACGCTCTTCACGCCCGTCGCCATCCTCGACCGCACGTCGCTTGAAGAAATCTTGACCGGCCGCGTGCCGCTCGAGCACGTATCGCAAACCTGGTTCCTCGAACACCTACGCGAAAGCGACAAGGCCTGGTACGAAGCGGTCAAACGGGTGGTCGACATCTTCGTCGCCATCCCGGTCGGTATCATCACGCTGCTCCTGTTCCCGTTCATCACCTTGGCGGTCAGACTGTCTTCGCCAGGACCGATCTTGTATTCGCAAATCCGCGTCGGCAAATACGGCAAGCCGTTCCGCATCTGGAAATTCCGGACGATGGTCGCAACGGATCCCACGGGCGGCGCCGAAGCTGGAGGCAAACCGCAATTCTCAAGCAAAGACGACCCACGCATCACCAAGATCGGGAAGTTCTTGCGCGCGGCGCGGCTTGATGAACTGCCGCAAGTCTGGAATGTTCTGCGTGGCGACATGAGCATCATCGGCCCACGGCCAGAGCGTCCGGAATTCGTGCAAGAACTCACGCGACAAATGCCGTATTACGCCCTCCGCCATTTGACGCGGCCGGGACTCACCGGCTGGGCACAGGTGCGTTTCCCGTACGCTTCAACCTTTGAAGACAACCTCAAAAAATTGCAGTACGACTTGTACTACATCAAGCACCGTTCGCTGATGCTGGACGGCGCGATCTTGCTGAAAACCGTCGGCATCGTCCTGCGCCGCCAAGGCACCTGACGTTAGGCCGCGACTGGATGCCACGCGCCGATCGATTTCGTCGGCGTAATGATTCCCGCATGTTCGGCCGCAGTTAGCGCAGCGCGCAGGCAATGGTATTCGACATAGAAATCGTGCGTCCCTGCGCACCAGCGTGACGGATCTTTACTGTAACTTTCGAGGATTTCCTCGATCGTCATCCACGCAATCTGGTCGACTTCGCCAGCCTGCATCTTCACGTCCAAAATCGAGACGTCTTTCAAGACGACAAATTCGCGCACCCACAAGCGCTGCTTAAGGATCTTCGTGGTACGCCACGCGATCAACTCTTGCGATGTTGCCTCAATCCCCGCTTCTTCGAACAGTTCTTTCTGCGCATTTTCTTCATACGTTTCGCCTTGGCCGACATGCCCACCGAGGTGCGTCATCCACACGCCGGGCAAACGCTCTTTTTCCATGGAACGACGGTGGCACAGGATGCGGCCTTTCAGGTCCATCACGAACACATTGGTCGTGCGGCACCACGCGGCTTTAGCGATGACGTCCAGACGTGGCAAACATTCTCCGGTCAACTCACCGGAATCCTCAAATACAATCGGAAGAAATTCCATAACAGGAATAGGCCCCAAACGAGGCGGTTAAGATTTTTCGTCCGGTTGTCTCAAGAATTTCCGTTTTTTCCCGAACGGGTTCGGAGAAAGAATCCCCGAAACCCTGGAACAAACATCATTCTTGAGGCAATGGACGCCAAGAAAATACCACGTTTACGCCGCGGGTTCAAGCCCATTCGAACGCAAGAGTTCCCGTAAGCCTTCGGAAAATTTTACCGTGGGCTCCCAGCCGATGAGCTGCTTGGTGAGCGACGTGTCGGCCAATGTATCCCGTGCTTCGCCTGGACGCGCATCAATATGCACAATGGGACCACCGATGATCTGCGCGATCTCATTCACGCTGTGCTTCTCCCCTGCCCCAACATTCAGCACTTCTCCTTTGCCGACATTCGGCGACGCCATCGCCAACATATTGGCGCGGACGACGTCGGAGACGTGCGTGAAGTCACGCGTCTGCTCACCGTCGCCGGCAATCGTGAGCGGTTCACCGGCTTTTTTCTGCCGCATGAAATGCGAGATGACCGTCACATACGCGCCTTCCGTCGCCATGTGCGGGCCGTACACGTTGAAATAGCGCAGCGAGACGGTCTCAAGCCCGTAGAAACGGAAAAACTCTTCCGCCAACTTTTCACCGATGAACTTATGCAACGCATACGGGTTGAGCGGGTTCGCCGGCATGTCAGGCCGCAGCGGCATCATGGGTTGCGAGCCATACGCGGACGACGACGCGGAATAGACGACACGCTTCACCTTGGCGTCGCGCGCCGCGACCATCACGTTCAGCGTGCCGATGACATTCGCTTGCATCGTGCCGACCGGGTCGTCGATGGAAAGCGGGATGCGCGGCAATGCGCCGACGTGGAACACGCCATCGATGCCGTCGAACGCCGGACGGATCTCGTCGAGTTTCGTGAAATCCTTTTCGACAAACTCTGCCGCTGGATTGATCCGTTCGCGTTTGCCGGTCGACAAGTTATCGAGGATGCGGACGTGGTGCCCATCCGCGACCAATGCGTCGACCAGGTTTGACCCGATGAATCCGGCGCCGCCGGTGACGAGATAGTTCATGTGTTTCAGGAATCTTTTTTAGGCGAGCCTTCTTCCCATTGGATGTTCAAGCCTTGCGACCGTCCGAGTTCATTATTGTATGTTTCTGCAGCCTTGAGAAGCGACAGGTCAACACCGAGGGAGTCACCAAGCTGGATGATCGAACGCGTATCTTTGGGCAGGCACTTGCCGCCATAGCCGCGGTAGCCTTTGTGGAAAATTTCGAGATGGTTTGGCCCGACCATCGGCTCGGCCTTGGCGCAATCCTTGACCAGGTCATACTCGATGTCGAGCTTGGCACATACGTCGAACATCTGATTCGCATACGCGACTTTGAGCGCATAAAACGCATTGCCGAAATATTTGACCGCTTCGGCGGCCGTCGCTGGAACGATTTTTTCGAACGGCGCGCGCGGCAACAAACCCATGACAAGCTCCGCATCACGCCGGCTTTGCGAGGTGAAACCGACGATCTGGCGGTTCGGGTTCTGCATGTCAAAATCGACCGTCGTCTCGGTCAGGAACTCTGGGTTAAACAGGATGCGGTGCTGCGGATAGAGCGCCTGGAACCGTTCGGTCGTACCTGGCAGGATCGTTGACTTGAGGACGACGGTTTTTCCTGCGACGGGAATCGCATCAAGCGCGGCACGCAAGAACGACTCGTCAAAACCCGAACCATCCAAATAATACGGTGTCGGCACGGCGACGAAGATGACATCCGCATCGGACAAGACGCTTGCATCGCTCAACCCTTTTGGTGGGTCGTACAACCCGGCTTCGAGATTTTGGGTCTTAAAAAACCGGTCAAGTGCTCCCCCGACCATTCCGGTACCCATGATGGAAATGCGTGGCATAGAATTTTAGTGTTGACTCTTGTTGACACCTATTGATACCATATAAACCGTTATGAACCAAGAAATAATGCCGAATGCAGTATATACCACCACAGAAACCCAAGAGATCCTAAAGATCAGCAGCAGTACCATGAAGCGGCTCCTGAAAAAAGGGCTGATCCGGGCAAATAAGGTCGGTGGGCAGTACCGCATCCTCGGCAAGGAGATCCTCCGTTCGCTATCGCCAGAGCTTGAGCAGAAAGCCATCAAGCATTATCTGGACGTTAAAAAGAAAGTCGTTACTGAAATCAACACTTGGTAGGTATGGATGTGATGGGAAAGGTCCGCGGCGCGATCAAAAAACTCGAGCAACACTTGAAGGTCGACTTGCAATACATCTTGAAGGGCGGTTTTTGGCTGTCGACAGGCAACTCCTCTTCGTCGCTCATCTTATTGCTGCTCTCACTCGCATACGCCAACTTGTTGAGCAAGCAGACCTATGGTGAATATAAGTACATCTTATCGTTGTGCACGTTGTTTTCTTGTTTGACGCTGACGGGAACCAACAACTCCGTTACGCAAGCCGTCGCGCGTGGGTTTGAAGGGACCTATGAACGTTCAATCGGCTGGCAGCTGCGCTGGAGCATCCTCTACGCCGTTGCCGTTGTTGGCACCGGCGTCTATTACGTCTTTGGCGGCAACCCGCATATCGGCTATGCGCTCGTCGCGGCAGGGCTCATCAACCCATTTTCGCTGGCGTTCAACACCTACATCGCCTTCCTCAACGGCCGGAAAGATTTCAAGAGCCTCGCAGCGTATAACCTCCTTTCCAGCGGCTTCGTCGCGACGGTTTCGTTTGCAACGGTCATTTTCTTCCCGCAATCATTCGCGCTCGTGCTGGCGAACGCGGCGGGGAATGCGGTCATTAACCTCATCATCCACCTGCGGACCGTACAAAAATTCAAACCTAACGAGAAGGTCGACGAGAAAGCGTTCTCCTTCGCCAAGCACTTGAGCGTGCTCAACATCATGGGCACGATCTCCGGCCAAATCGACAGCATCCTGGTGTTCCACTTCCTTGGCGCGGCACAACTCGCGGTCTATACCTTCTCGACAATTTTCCCTGACCGGCTACGCGGTTTTACCAAAGTCCTCCAAAACCTTGCGCTGCCAAAATTCTCACAACAAGAACACCACGTGTTGCGGACGACGCTCCCGTCAAAACTCTGGAAATTCATCTTGCTCCTGGTCGGCTTGGCGGCGGCCTATGCGCTGTTGGCTCCCGTATTTTTCCACCTGCTCCTCCCGCAATATGGCGCATCAATCCTGCTGTCACAAGTCTATGCCATCAGCCTGGTCTTTGGCGCCTCGACGATCCCAGTTGCCGTCATGCTTGCCCAGCGCCAGCAAAAGAACCTCTATATCTTTTCCGGCACAGCCGGCGCCTTCCAAATCCTGATGAGTGTCCTCCTCATCCCTACCTATGGGCTCATGGGCGCTGTCGTTGCAAAGATCCTCTCAGGTGCCTACAATCTCGTGCTCTCCTATGCGCTGGCATTCAAAAAAGAACGCCTGCCTTCCTAACCCGGCAAAACCATGTTAAACGTATGACCGGACGATATGCCTGACCTGCCATCGCTCAACGCCTTTTCCCGCAATGTCTTCTCCCAATTCGGGGAGGATGGGATCATCGAAAAAATCTTCACCATCATCGGAACGCAGTCCAAAGTCTGCGTGGAATTCGGCGCGTGGGACGGCTTTTACCACGCCAATACCGCCAAACTCTGGTCACAAGACGGCTGGAAAGGCGTCCTGATCGAGCCGGACGACGAACGGTTTGGCGGCCTCGAACAGCGGACAAAACAGTATGATTGCATCTGCATCCATTCGATGGTCGAAAACGACGGCCCAAAATCATTGGATGCCTTGCTGACATCGCATGGCATACAGGACATCGACCTCGTTTCGATCGATATTGATGGTGACGATTACCAGGTCTTTGAAAGCCTCAAAAAATTCCGGCCTCGGCTCGTGATCTGCGAGTACAACCCGACCATCCCAAAAAACATGGACCTGGTCGCCGCGCCAGGCACCCATTGCGGGAGCTCGTCACGTGCACTTGTCCGCCTTGCGGAAGAAAAGGGCTATAAGCTCATCGCCATGACAGACACGAATTGCTTCTTCGTGACAGCTGATGATTTTGTGAAGTTCTCCAGCTTAGACACGGACTACGAACGGATCGCGACCGAGCAGCATGTGACCTACCTGATCACAGATTATGAAGGGAATTACGCACTCTCGCGCAAGCCGTCGTATGGGCTGAAACGCCCGCTCGACGCGCAACGCGTCAACGCCAAACTCACGGACTTCCAGACGAACCAAGGCATCCTGCGAAAAGCGCAGCGCGGCCTCAAAAAAATACAAACGAGGACAGCAACAATCACTTCACGACTCGCCTGGCACCTCAAGTTAACGGACACGGTGCCCCATGCCATGAAAACCCGGACCATCAGGGATGTCGCGAAAAAAATCGGGGCAATGACATTCGTCGAAGTTGGTACGGGCCTTGGCGATACCTTGTTCGCGATGAAAGACAGTTTTACTCGCCTCTACGGCCTCGAAAATGATGACCTGCTGTTCGACAAGGCACTCAAACGCTTCGCACCATTTCCCACAACCGAGATTATCCGCGGGGATGGTGCAACACTCCTTCCGTCGGTCCTCGGCAAGATCGAAACACCCGCACTCTTTTGGCTCAATGGTGACTATTCCAGCGCACCGCTGGACAGCCGTTTAACGCAACCCCGCATCTTGCAAGAACTTGCGGCCATCCTCGACCGCGGCGCCAAGCCATTTGCCATCTTCATCAACGGCGTGCAGGATTCAAACGACATCCGCGCGTTCGTCCGCTCAAAAGACCCAACGCTTGATATGCAAACGACCCATGGCATCCTGATCATCCGCCCCACACACGTATGAAACCAACCATTTCCGTCATCGGGCTCGGCAAGCTGGGCTCCCCCATTGTCGCCGCCGTCGCCGAACGCGGGTTCACCGTCATCGGCGCAGACTTGAGGCAAGAGACCGTCGACACCATCAACCGCGGCAACGCTCCCGTAAGCGAGCCTGGGCTGGATGAGATGCTCAAGCGCAACCGCGAACGCATCTCGGCCACGACTGACATCGAGTCCGCCGTTTCCAAGACCGACATCTCGTTCGTGATCGTGCCGACGCCGACTGACGCCAGCGGGGGTTTTACGAACTCGTATGTGCTCGAAGCTTGTAAACCGATCGGACTCGCGATCAAGCGCAAACCGACATTCCATGTCGTGGTCGTGACTTCGACGGTGATGCCGGGTTCGAGCCTCAAAGAAATCATCCCAGAGCTCGAACGGATCAGCGGCAAGACCTGCGGCGTGGATTTCGGTTTTTGCTACAACCCAGAATTCATCGCGCTCGGCAGCGTCATCCGTAACTTGCTGAACCCCGACTTCGTCCTGATCGGCGAGTCTGACACGAAGAGCGGCGAACTCCTGGCGGAATTCTACAAAGGGTTCTGCCTGAACGCGCCTCCCATCAAACGGATCGGCGTCGTGAATGCCGAGATCTCAAAGATCGCCATCAACACCTACGTCACGTCAAAAATCTCCTACGCCAACATGTTGGCGGAATTGTGCGACCGCATCCCTGGCGGGAACGTCGACGAAGTATCCGCGGCGCTCGGCCACGACACGCGCATCGGGCGCAAATATTTGAACGGCGGCGTTGGCTATGGCGGCCCGTGTTTCCCCCGCGACAACCGCGCTTTGTCGCACCTCTACAGCCGGTTCGGTTTGCACCATGCCATCGCCGATGCGACCGACGAGATCAATAACGCCCACTCACGTTTCTTGGTCGAAAAAATCAAAGGCCTGCTCCCCAACAAAGGCCGTGTCGCCATCCTCGGTCTGACCTACAAGCCGGACACGCCCGTCGTCGAAGCATCACAAAACCTTGAAGTGGCACAGCAGTTGTTGCAAGAAGGCTACGCCGTGTGGGCATATGACCCTGGCGCCGTCTCGAACACCGCAGACGGCCGGCTCACTGGGATCGTGCGCACCGCGAGCATGCGCGAGTGCATCGACGGTGCCGACCTCATCTGCCTGATGACGCTGTGGGATGAGTTCGAGTCGTTGGATGCCTCAGCATTCATCAGCCCCAAGAAACCGTACGTGTTAGACTGCTGGCGGGCCATGGATCCAAAAAAGCTTGGGGACCGGATACACTACGTCCCGCTCGGCATCAACATCCGCAAGACGGCCTTGGTCTGCGGCGCGGGCGGTTTCATCGGTAGCCACTTGGTGAAACGGTTGAAGAGCGAGGGTTTTTGGGTGCGCGGCGTGGACCTCAAGCGCCCGGACTTCAGCCCCACCAAAGCCGACGAGTTCGTGGTCGGTGACTTGCGTGACGCCAACCTCTGCATGTCCATCCTCGACCGCCCATTCGACGAAGTCTACCAACTGGCGGCGGACATGGGCGGTGCAGGCTACATCTTCACCGGCGAACACGATGCGGACGTCATGCACAACTCGGCGACCGTCAACCTCAACATGGCGTACTACGGCCAAAAGGCCGGCATCAAGAAAATCTTCTATTCATCCTCTGCCTGCATCTACCCGGAATACAACCAGCTCGACCCGCTGAACCCCAAGTGCAACGAAGAGTCCGCATACCCCGCTGCGCCAGACAGCGAATACGGCTGGGAAAAACTTTTCAGCGAGCGGATGTACATGTCGTTCCGCCGGAACTACGGGCTGGATACGAAGATCGCCCGCTTCCATAACATCTTTGGGCCAGAAGGGACGTGGCGCGGTGGCAAAGAAAAAGCCCCGGCCGCCATGTGCCGCAAGGTCGCCGAAACGCCCGATGCCGGCACGATCGAAGTCTGGGGCGACGGCGAGCAGACGCGGTCATTCCTCTACATTGACGAGTGCCTCGACGGGATCCGCCGCCTCATGGATTCGACGGACTTCCACGGGCCGGTCAACATCGGTTCGGAAGAAATGGTCACGATCAACCAATTGGCACAGATGACCATGTCGATCGCCGGAAAAAAATTAGAGATCAAGCATATCGACGGGCCACTTGGCGTGCGCGGCCGAAAGTCGGATAATACGCTCATCAGCGAAAAACTGGGATGGAAACCGACGCAACCGCTGAAAGAAGGCCTTGAAAAAACCTACGCCTGGGTCAACTACCAAGCCAACAATCCCCATGGACATCCGTGAAACAGCAAGCGCACTTTTTCGGAAGGTTGGGTATGGCTGCCTGCGTGTTGCCAAGAGCTTATACGTTTCCCCGCGCGAAACGTTGAAAACAGAATTCGCAAAAAAAGAAGACAACGACTTGCTGCGCCTCGCCTATCCTCTCACGGCGCAAGACATCGTGGTGGATGTCGGCGGCTACAAAGGCCAATGGTGCAGCGACATCTACGCGATGTACCGTTGTGTGGTCCATGTGTTTGAGCCCGTACCGGAATTCGCAGAATTCATCACGCGCCGTTTTGCCGCGAACCCAGAGATCCACGTCTATGCAAAGGCACTCGGCGATACGGACGGCACAGCCACGATCACGCTGCTCGATGACGGTACGTCACTCTATCGGGCGGGTGGGCAGTCGATACCGATCGAGACGATCGCCGCGACGGATTTCTTTACGAAAAATGGGATCACGGAAATCGCCCTCATGAAGATCAACATCGAAGGCGGCGAATACCCGTTGCTCGAACACCTGGTCTCGACGGGTTTCATCGCGCATATCCGGGACGTCCAAGTCCAATTCCACGACATCGACGCGACATCCAAGGCTCGGATGAAAAAAATCCAAGAAACGCTCTCAAAGACGCACCATCCGACGTACCAGTACGAATTCATTTGGGAGAACTGGCAACGCAACTGATATGGTCACCTCCAAAATCGTTGGCGGTTTAGGGAACCAGATGTTCCAGTACGCGATCGGCAAACGGATGGCGGACGACCTCAAACAAGACTTCGTGATCGACATTGAAGATTTCAAGACCTACCGACGGCATTACGCGCTCGACCGCTTCCAGATCACGACCCCATCGCTCGATCCGGCAAAAGCGGCATCGTTCCGGAAATACGAGGGAAGGGTTTCGCTGTGGCGCTCCTTGGAAGGATTGAAGCCTATCGTAAACCGAAGCTATCGGCTCGAAGCGTTGGAGCATTATTTCAAATACCATCCCGAATACATCCAGCCGCATCCAAAAGGAAAAGATGTGTACCTGAACGGATATTGGCAGCACCCCGACTATTTTGCGCCGATCCGAAATACGCTGCTCTCCGAATTCCGCTTGACGCCCCAGCAACAAATCCAGGATCCGCAGCTCCTTCGGATCTTGTCGGAAAACGAAACAGTCGCGGTCCATTTTCGCCGTGGCGAAGACCAGCTGACAAAATCGCTCTACGGCGTGCCACCGATGTCGTATTATGCGCAAGCAGTGCGGACAATCGCGGAACGCCGCGGATCCGCACGGCTCCATCTCTTGATCTTTTCAAATGACATTGAATGGGTGAAACAGAATTTCCAACCAGACATGCCGACGACGTATGTCAGTGGCGCGTTCGGGCTGAATGACGAACAGGAATTTGAGCTCATGGCACGCAGCACGCACCAGGTGATCGCGAACAGCACCTTCAGTTGGTGGGCCGCGTGGCTGAATGACAATCCGGGACGGATCGTAGTCGCACCGACGACATGGCTCAACGATCCACGGTTTGATACGCGCGGCCTGTATCTCAAGGACTGGCTCATCTTCTAACTATGCACCCACGTTTCCTTGAAATATTCTGCTCTCCGACAACGGGAAAACCGTTGCAATTAACGCAGGCGACGTACGACGACCAGGGCTGCATCGAATCCGGACAGCTCATCACGCAGGATGGCCAGGAAACATACCCGATCGTGCGCGGCATCCCGCGGTTCGTTGAGAAAGAACAATACGCCTCAAGTTTCGGATACGAATGGGCCCGTTGGCCGCGCCTCCAGTTTGAGGACCAAAACCGCGGGACGGCCATGCATGGATACACACAGAACATGTTCGACCAGGTGACACACTTCACCGCGGATAGCGTCCGCGGAAAAATGGTCGTCGAATTCGGTTGTGGTTCTGGACGGTTTTTGGATCGCGTCCGCGCACTCGGAGGTTGCGCGGTCGGCCTCGAAATGAGTACGGCCGCGGACGTCGCAGCGGAAAATTTTTCCCAAGACCAGGAACATGTTTGCGTGGTGCAAGGTGATGTCCTCCATCCGCCGTTCCGTCCGGAAGTGTTTGACGATGGGTTTACGATCGGGGTCTTGCATCACACGCCGAATCCGGAGGAAGGCTTGCGCCAACTGGCACGGACAGTCAAGCCAGGCGGGAACGTGATCTGTCGCGTGTATTCGCGCCACGGCTTTTACGCCTATCCGTCGGTGCGCATTGCGCGGGCCATGCACCGGCTCTTGGCAAACATCGTCGGAAAAAAACCAGCAGACCGCTGCTTTACGGCATACGCTGCGTTCTCAGCCCATGTGCTCTATCCCCTGCTCCAGGCGGTCCGCGCTATTCCATTGGCCGGAAAATATGTTGCCGCCGGTCTCGAACGGTACGTCGTCGTCAACGTCAACCTGCCCGACGCACGTTGGCGTATGCTCGACGTGTTTGATGCTATGACGCCGTACTACGCAAGTACGCACACGACCGAAGAAATCCGGTCGTGGTTTCAACATGCCGGGATCACTTCACTCCAGCAGATCAAAGAAAATACGTTTATCGGGATTAAACCTTAAAGACGCACCTATGCCCTCTATCGAACATGTCACAGAGTTCTGGGACAATCGCCCATGCAATATCCGCCACTCGACCAAACCGGTTGGCACCAAAGAATTTTTTGACGACGTCGAGAAACGGAAGTACTTCGTCGAACCGCACATCCCGGGATTCGCCGAATTCCCAAAATGGAACGGCAAGAAAGTCCTCGAGATCGGATGCGGCATGGGGACCGACGCCGTGAACTTTGCGCGCCACGGCGCGGATTACCACGGCTTGGAACTCTCCAACGAGTCGCTCAAGCTTGCCAAGCAACGCTTTGATGTATTCGGGTTGAAGGGGACGTTTTACCATGGCAACAGCGAACAACTTGGGACCGTCGTCCCGCAACAGACGTTTGACCTGATCTACTCCTTCGGCGTGATCCACCACACGCCGAACCCGGAACTCGTCATTGAACAGGCTCGCCGCTACATGGATGCCCATTCGGAATTCCGCCTGATGCTCTACGCCAAGGAATCGTGGAAAAACTACATGATTGAAGTCGGCCTCGACCAACCGGAGGCGCAATTCGGCTGCCCCATCGCCAACACCTATTCGTCTGACGAGATCCGTGGCTTGCTCCGCGGCTTTGAGGTCACCGACATCCACCAAGACCACATCTTCCCGTATATCGTCGAAAAATATAAAAAGTACGAATACGAACGCGAGCCCTGGTTCGCCGCCATGTCCGACGTGATGTTCAAGCAACTTGAGCACAAGCTCGGCTGGCACACGCTCATCACCTGCCGGTTGAAAACCTAACGCCGATGCCGTCGACCTCCCCACGCGTTTCCGTCGTGATGTCCGTCCATGACGGGCAGGCCTACCTGCGTGAAGCGATCGACAGCATCCTTATGCAGACAGAAAAAGATCTTGAGCTCATCATCATCGATGATGCTTCGACGGATGGCACGGTGGAAATCATCAGATCATACGTCGATCCTCGTATCCGCTTTTTGCAAAACGAGAAACAGGCCGGCTTGGCTGCGTCAGTAAACCGTGGGATCCGCGAAGCTCGCGCGCCCTACATCGCCCGGATGGATGCGGACGACATCAGCCAACCGGATCGGTTGGAACGGCAGCTCGCGTTTCTCGCAACCCATCCAGAGGTTTCCGTGGTCGGTTCAAGGGCAACCATGGTCGACGAGCACGGGAAACACGTCCGCGACTATCGCGTGCCGTTGACCCACGGCGGCATCAGATGGCGCGCACTATTCGCGAACCCACTTGTACATCCTTCCATCATGGCTCGAACGGACGTCTTGCGCGCCAACCCCTACGACGAATCCTACCCGAACTCACAAGACTACGCGCTGTGGAGCACGTTGTTATTTGAAAAGGACATCCGCTTTGCCAACCTGCCAGAAAAACTCTTGCACTACCGCCTCCATCCTGGTTCGACGACGGCGAAACGTGACGACGCCAAGAAGCGCATTTCCGTAACCACCAGCCTGGCGAACATCGCACGCGAGCTCACACTGGAAGCGCCAGAAGAAGTTGCGTATGCGCACTTCCGCTCGAATGAGCACATCACCTGGCATGATGCGCGATGCGTTGACCAATTGATCAACCGGCTGTGTCAGATGTTCCTTCAAACAGAAAAGCTCACACTCGACGAACGGAAGGAGGTCCAATCACTTGCCCGCGCCAACCGCATCTCGATCGTGAAACACCTTCTCAAACAAGCGCTACGGCCGTAACCCAAGGTTGCCACATGCGCGATACAGGCTTGCCAGCGCAAACCCAAAATGCGGATCACGCGTGATCGTACCTTCGACAGTCACCCGTGACAGGTCGATGAACCCAAAATTTTTCGCCATCACAATCCCCTGCTCCACATCATGCCTCGCTTGCGGTGATCCAAGGTGTGATGCATCCAACCCAAAACCCGTTTTTGGCCGATAGACGAGGTCACATGGGAGGTAACGGCATAAGATTTCTTTCAACCCAGCTTTAAGGACTCCGCCGTGCAAATGGTCAAAAAACGGTTGGGAGCTGTTCCGGGTGATTTCACTGTCCAATAACGGCACTCGTCCCTCAATCGAGGCATACGACGTCGCCGCATCAATCTTGTGCAGCAAGTCATTTTCTAATGCGATGTCTTTATCGATATCGATTGGATGCGCATTCATGCTCCAGAGGTACGAAGCCGCCTCAAAAAATACGTCAGCACCCAAAACCTGTTTCGCAGGCGACATCTCGGCCAGATAATAAAGATACGGCATGCCCAAGGCTTTGGCTGCACGCGGTAACGTTTTCGACCTCGACGGCAACGACGACAAAAGCAGGATGGCTTTTTTGGATGGTTCACGCCGCGCCATCCGCGCTAACGCAAGTTGGCGATGGTACCCATAAAAAAACTCATCGCCGCCTTCACCAGACAACACCACCTTCACCTTGTGTGCCGCTTGCAAGGCGATGTAGGTCGTCGGGAACAGCGAACTGTCGGACAATGGTTCGTCGATGCGCGACTGGACCAATGCATACGACGACGCGAATTCCGCCGCACCATAGTCATGCGTTTCGCATTGCAAACCCAATTGGGCGTTGATCGCATCAAAATACGGGATGTCTGCCGCGCCTTTCGCCGTACGCAAGCTGAACGTCGTGAGGTGGATGCCGTGCTTTGCGAGCACCGCCGCAATCAGGCTCGAATCAGTCCCACCAGAAAAAAACAAACCAACGGGAACATCCGATGCGAGGTGGGCCAGTATTTTTTCTTCCATCAAGTCAACGAAGGTATCGAGGGAAGAAACGTCCCGCAAGCCGGCTGGCGCAAATGCCGTGACGGTCGGCATCTCGCACGACACGAGGTCAAACGAAAGCGTGTGTGACTTTTCAAGTTTCGAGATGCCGGCAATAAGTGTCATCGGCGACGGGACATATCCGAACGCGGCATACAACCTCAAACTCCGTCCATCAACCACGGATGGAGTGCCATGTCCCTTGCTGATTTCGACCACCGACTTAAGTTCTGATGCAAACGCTAATGCGCCGTTGGCAAAAGAATAATACAGCGGCTTGATGCCTTGCGGATCGCGCGCCAACAAAAGTCGCTTCTTGGCCCGGTCATGGATCGCAAACGCAAACATGCCTTGCAAACGCGAGACGCAAGCGTCGCCGTACTTTAAATACGCCGCGACGATTACTTCGGTATCGGAGGTCGTACGGAACTCAAAGCTGTCTTCAAGTTCATGACGAAGTTCCTTATAGTTATAGACTTCACCGTTATAGATGATCGTGACTGACCCATCAGGCGTGGAGAACGGTTGGTTAGCACGGGCATCCGTATCGATGATCGACAACCTGCGGTGCCCAAGGAAAACGCCGTCATTCGCCGTGAAGCCTTGCGCGTCGGGACCACGGTACGCGATCAGGTCGCAAGCGGCACGGACGCCTTCTTGGTTAAAATTCGCCCCGGCAATCCCGCACATACTTATGCTGGAAACGTGGACAGGGAGATGCGACTGCGGTTCATACGAACAAACTGTACAGGCGGCCGAGCTGGCTGTCTATCGAATGCTTTTCGAGCACCAACTCTCGGATACGCCGTGCGCAGTCCGCCAAATCCGGGGGCGACAGTTGTGCGACGCGCTGGAAAGCGGCAATCCGCGACACGCTGTCAGGGGCATGCAACCAACCCAAATCTGCCGGCAACAGTCCAACCGCAGCTCCGGTCGCCGCAATTGGCAAGAGGCCTGAAAAAATTCCTTCAAGGATCACCTTGTCGAGGCTTGCGGAGGTTGAGGAGCATAGGATGTCATACGACGCCATCAACGACGGGACGTGCTCAAACGGTACGTCTTCCTCGATCCACGTGCATCCTTCTGTCTGCACCACTTCGGACCGGACGGCCGCTCCGTAATCCTCTTTCAGAGGCCGGCCGACGATAAACAGATGCAACGCCTCCGCTGTGGCAGAAGTACGGAAATCTCGGACAAGTTCGACGATCTTTTTGGCTTCCGAGACTCGGCCAAAAACTAGGACACGGTACGGCAAGCTGCGCAAACCGGTATTCGCGGGGAACCGTTGTCCATCAATCCCTTGCCCAATCGGTATCGCCTCGCATGCCCGGGATCCAAATGCTTCAGGGACGGAAGTCACCGTTGTTTGGGCGATGCGACAAGCGGTATCTAGGTAACGGTTCGGCTGGAAGTGCGCATACCACAAGACAACCCGTTTACCCAACGCACGCCAAAGCCAACCGGCCAACACGACGTACTGCGCGTCACCCCGGACGAACACGCCGGAATAATTCCGGCGGCGGTTCCACGACAACCGCCAAAGATTCCAGACGACAGCGAGCCGCGACCTGCTGCCTGTGCGGCGCAACGGGAACACTTGGACGTTCGGCGGCAACGAATACGTACCGACGCGCAACGCCAGGACATCGATCTTGGAAAAAGACTCCGCTGCCTTCTCCAACCAGGAGACAAAATACCCCATATAGGGATCCGTCTGATCTACCGCTTGGACACAAACCATGATTGCCCTGCGCGTCGCCTTCTTCCACCAAGCGGCATATGTGCGCATCTGTTGCCCCAGGTCAACCCAGGATGCCGGGAAAGGTTGTCGCGCGGGCGTGGTTCCCATGTGGCCCAAGAGAGCGGCCGCCAGTGCAGACGGCTCGGCAGCTGAAATAGTCGCCGCGTCAGACCGTGCCAATTCCCGCGCACATCCCGTGTCCGTCATAATGACAGGCACGCCGACCAATGCCGCTTCCACCGCTGCGACGCCCCACCCTTCATGTGCGGACGCCAGGACGAACACATCCGCACGTTCGAGCCATGGAAGAGGGTCAGCCGCACCAACGAACGTGACCAAACTATTGATTCCCAAACTTTTGGCGAGCGCCTCAAGGCGCGAACGCTCGGGACCGTCGCCGACAATTGCCAGACGCGACGCCGGCTTCTGGGCATACACAATTGCAAACGCACGGACCACGAGGTCCATGCGCTTGACGGTAGCAAGCCGCCCGACGCTCACGATGAGGCCGGGCTCTCTGTTGCGTTTCGCATCAGCGAAACGCTGTTCGACAGGGATCGGCAAAAAAAGCGTCTTGTTCCCAAATCCCATCCGCTGCAAAGCCTCGAAGCTGCCCGGGCTGACAGTCCGGATAAAATCCGCATGGCGGGCCAAGTGCCGTGCGAGTATTTTTCGGACGAACCACAGCGGCTCAACAGAACGTTGGCCATCAAAAAAACCGCCGTGGTCCTGGATTTCAAACGGGATCTTTTTTCGGCGCGCGGCCCGTGAGGCGATCCAACCCAACTCAAATGGGTCTTGTGCCGTGATGAGGTCGCCTGACGCGCTGCGCAATAGTGCACGCATCCGTTTCAAACGCCCAAACGCCGTCCGGCCGCCTGTTCCCGTAACCGTCAATCGCCCATCCGAAAAACCGCCCACTTCGCGAGAAGCGACGATGACCGAAAGTTCGCAACCCGCGGTGGCCAGGGCGCGCCAACGCTTTACGACGGCGCCTTCAGGATCGAGGCCGGCCGCATCACGGCTTAACATCAAAACACGCATAATGTCATTTCACCGCGAGGCAATAGAGGATCGGGGTCGTCGTGCGGCGTTCTGTGTGGAACAGATGGTCAAAGAATCCGGCAACTGGTGACAACACCGGCATCAGCCTTGCTTGGCCAGGCAGAAAAAATGCCATCGCACTGAACCACCCACCATGCCTGACAACCTCAACCGAAGCGCAGTCCTTCAACATCAGGCGAAGCGTACTTTCAAAGAACCTCCAGTAATCAGGATAGGCGCCAAATCCAGTCCTCGCGTGGTATGGATACGTGGATGGAACTTGGACATACAGCAGCCCGCCTGGTTTGAGGATACGCCGCATCTCACGCAACGCATCCCACGGGCGTTCGACATGCTCCAAAACGGAACGACAAATGACGCCGTCGACGGATGCGTCCGCGAGCGGGATCGCGTGGATATCACCGACAATATCCGGCGCGTAATCCACGCTGACGTCCATCGTCTTGTACTGGCAGTTCGCGAACAGCGGCGCGTATTTTTTCATGCCTTTCATGAAGCGCGATCCTCCGCCCACATCAAGCACGACTTGTTGCTTGGACAAGCGCTCCATCGCGTCATGTTCGAACTGTTCATGGTTTTGCATATGTTTGGAGGAGCGCCAGTGTCGTGTTTACCATGTCATCATGCGTCCAGCTGATGGTAGGAATGGAACGCGGCTGAAGGGCGGTTACCGCTTGCAACGCCCCAACCCAAGCCTGCCGGTCCCGGTACGGTAACACACGCACCAGGCCGGGGAATGTTTCCCGTGTCTCAGGATTCCCTCCGCGATCGCTCACGAGGCACGGCACGCCGCGCGACGCGGCTTCCGCCACGACGTGCGGGTATCCTTCATACCCGGAGTCCAGGACGAACACGTCAGCCGCTTCGTACCATCGTGCAAGGGTCATGCGGTCGATGCGGCCGAGGAAACGCACCCGGTCAGACACGCCATACTCCTCCGCACGTTTTTTCCAATGGTCGAGTTCCGGCCCGTCACCAGCCACGACAAGCACATGCGACGACGGGAGTTCTTTCCACCATTCGATGAGTCCGGCCACGCCTTTCCACGGCACGGCACGCACCGCCGTCAACACCAAGACTTTGTCGGCAACACCCAATGTCTGCCGCTCGTCACTGCGCAGCCCGACACTCGGCAACGGTTCCACAGCGTTGATAATGGTAGAAATTCTTGGCGCAGGGACGCCCCACCGTTTGACGACCGTCGCGAGATAGCGGCTCGGGACGACCACATGGCGCGCGGAACGCGACGTCCAACGCTCGGCCCATTCGTAAAACCCGATGACACCCGCATGCCGCGTGTCCAAAAACTCATCGAGGAGTTTTTCTTCACCGCGTTGTTGCGCCATCTCCCATGCGTAATCGCCGACAACCTTCATCATGAGCGGCTTGCCGGCAAGCAGCGCGCCGACCGTGGCCGGAAAACCTTCAGAGACCGGGCCTTGCGCATACACGATATCGGCCTGCGGCGCGAGCCGGAATGCTTGCCACGCATAGCGGATATAACGCACGACAGCTCCACCGGCGCGCGACACTCGCGTCACGTGATCTTCTTTCAACGAGGCATCACCGTATGCCAAGACGTCTACCTCATGGCCACGCGCCTTGAGCGACACAAATAACCCCGACGTGTATGTCGCGGGACCTCCCGATTCAGGGGGATAAATTCCGGTCGCGAGAAGTATTTTCATGCAGCGAGTGAATGGAGCATCGCATCGATCCGTTTTGCGATCCCGTCCCAATCATAGCCGGAGCGGACAGCGGCCTCGCCTTGGCGGATCAACTTCTCACGCAAACCCGCTTCGGTTTGGATGCGCAGTGCGGCTTTCGCTAATGATGCCGGATCGCGCGGTTGGCAGAACACCCCGGTCTCCCCATCAACCAAAAAATCCGGGATGCCACCGACGGGCGTGCCGATGATCGGGATTCCGGCGGCCATCGCTTCAAGGAACGAATTCCCCAACCCTTCGGACAACGACGGCCGGCAAAAAATATCCGATGCCTGCAAGATCGCTGGCAACTCGTCGTGCGTTTTCTTTCCAAGGAATGTGACACGCGATCCGACCTTTAACTCTTCGACAAGCGCTTTCAGCTTCGCCTCATCTTGACCAACACCGGCGATTAACAATTTGTAATTTTCTGGCAATGACGTAAGCGACCGGATATTATCGTCGACCGCGTTCTTGAGCGACAAGCGGGAAGCCGTCACGATCACGACATCCGAATCCGAATATCCAAAGCCTGCGCGGATCTTCTTGCGCTCATCAGCCGAAATGCGTTTGGTGAACTTCGCGATGTCCACTCCATTCGGCACGATCTCCGGCGTGCCTTTGAATCCCATGTCCATCGCCCACTTCCCCAAGAAACGGGCAATCGCCTGCACGGCGTTCGCGCGTTTGAAAATTTCCCGATGCAAAAAATTCAATAAGCCGGCTCGCTTCGCGTAATGCTCCAGTGGATCACCTTCTTGCAGCGTCAGCAACAATTTCGTTTTTGGCCGAATCAAGCAATACGTCAGCGCGGTGAAACCGCCGAAGCTCGCCATGAGCGACCAGGCACACGCGACATCTTTTTCTTTCGCAAGACGCGTTGCGCGCCAGGTTCCGAGGAACGGCAACAAGAACTTATCGAACGGCGTCCCGAACCCGCAGCGATGTGCCGTGACGTTCCCGATCTTCTCGACATCCGGCAACCCTTTTTGGATGCGCGCGCAAACCAAATCAAACTGCCAGCCCGGCAGGCGGTCGGTCACTTCTTTCATGGCGACTTCGGCCCCGCCGACCAGTGGGAAATAGGCCGTCGAAAAAATCAGGACGCGCGGCTTCATGCGTCGCACTATGGCAAAAATAAGCCATTTTGGCAATAAAATGCCCTCGTCCGGAATCCGGGCGAGGGCGTGGCGTCAGGTGGACGCGAGGAAGGCATTGAATGCCTGTTGGAGGAGCGTGTCGCGCGCCGGGTCGTCGAGGTCGTAGCGGTGCGAGACGAAACCGTGTTGGGTCCCCGCTTGGACGTTGTCCGGCTTGTCATCGACGTAGAAGATCGAGGCGGGCGGGCATTCGGACACGCGCAGCGCCGTCTTGAACATCTTGGCGTCGGGCTTCCAGGCCCCGACGCGGAAACTCGTGACCGCGCGATGAAACGCGAGGCCCGTCTGGCGCACGACGGCACCAAGGCGGATCGGATCACAGTCAGAGAACGCGATGAGCCGCAGCTCCGGGTCCGTGGCACACGCACGGCGCCACAGGTCGATCACCGGGTTGTTGTTGGTGAACAGGTTGCAGTGGCAGTTCCAGAAGATCGTCGGCTCGACGTTCGCGGGCAGGCCCAACAGCTTGGACATCCCTTCGCGATACGTTTCGGGATCGGCGAACCCGGTCTCAAGCCGCTCATGCAGGTCGAGCCCGCGTTCGTCATCGACCAGCAGCTTTTCCAGCGCATCGACGTCCGTGTCGGGCACCAAGCGGTGAAAATTCTGCGCCACCCGCTTGAAGCTGAAACGTACGACCACATTCCCAAGATCCGTCAGAATCGTTCGACTCATTCACTTCTCCTTTCGGCTCCCGGCCAGGTTGTAACACGCAAGAAGCGTCGCGGTCAATCGAAATCAACCTACCGTAGCTCCTCCAAAAATACGCGGATGTGTTCTTTCAATGCGACCTCCGCCTTCCATCCCAATTCGTCCTCGGTCTTGGTCAGGTCAATCGCGACCGTCTTCCGGTCACCGGGCTTTTCGGCAAGCAGGACAATTTCCCCGCCAAACATCTCCGCGACTTCGCGGATCGTATGCATCTCTTTGGGGCCGAGGCAGTACCCATCACCATTCCCTTTTTCCGCAGCCAGCAGGATGCCGCGGACGATATCGTTGACATGCGTGAAACTGCGGTGCTGCGTGCCGGGCGCGACGATCGTCAGCGGCTTGTGCTCACGCGTGAGGCGCTTGAAGATGCCGATCAGTGTCGCGTATGACCCTTCTTGGATTTCGCGCCCGCCATAAACGTTATAAAAATAGACGGTCACGAACGGCACACCGAACCAGTCGTTGTACCGTTGGAACAACTCCGTGTTCATGGCCTTGGTCCACGCATACGGCGACTGGTTGCGGCCGTCACCGCCGTCGGCAAGCTTGGTGCTCGAGCCGGCGTACAAGATTTTTTTCACGCCCTTCTTGCGGCAAAACTCCAGCACACGGAACGTGCCTTCGACGTTATATGACCAGGTCTTTTCCGGCTCCTTAAAACTTGCCGACGTGCGAGAATATTCGCCCAGGTGGAAAATGAGGTCCGGGACAAACTCAACCAGCTGTTCAACGTCGCGCGTGTCACCGTGGACGTAGGTGACTCCCGCAACATGGTTGGCCTCGCTTCCTGTCGAATAGTTATCCAAAGACGTGACCTGGTTTTCCGGGTCTTTGGTGAGTGCTTCGCACAGATGCGAGCCGATGAAGCCGGCGCCGCCGGTGACGAGGATTTTTTTAGGCATAATGGGAAAGCCAGGTTGAGAGCGAGAGCAACATCCACAAACGGTTGCCATGGTCCGCGCCGCGCGCGTTCTCGTCGACGAGATGTTGGATTGCCTTCAGATTCATGATCGACGACAACGGACTTTGCGGATCCAAGCAACGGTCCTTGATGAGCGGCGCGAGCGGCCCGCGGAACCATTCGGCGAGCGGCACTTGGAAGCCGCGCTTAGGCCGGTCGAGGACGTCATCCGGCACGACGCCTTTCAATGCGCGCTTCAACGCGATCTTGGTCTTACCACGATCCACCTTCTCCTTCAATGGGAGCGACAGCGCCAAACGCACGACGTTCTCGTCGAGCAACGGCGCACGCGCTTCAAGCCCAAACCGCATGGTCGCGCGGTCCATCTTCACATTGAGGTCGTCGGGCAAATAGGATGTGAGGTCGAAACGCAGCGCGCCTTCAACGCCCAGCGCATCGTCATAGCGCGAAGCGACGAAGTCCGTTGCGTCTGATCCATGCGTCTTCTCAAGGAAGTCTTGACGGAGCAAGGGCTTGATGCGGTCACGGTCAAAATAGGATCCCGTGAACAAATCTGCATACCCACGGCCGTAAGACTTCCTCAACCCTTCAAGCGTCGTCGCAAAGCGGCGGTAACGCGGATCAGGCTTGATCGAATCCATCCCCCACGCGGCATTCGCGGCAAACCACGACAAGCCCATGCGCTTGATGCGGTCCGCTTTCTCAAACCAGGCATACCGCCGATACCCGCCAAATGCCTCATCTCCCCCATCTCCCGTCAACACGACTTTGATGTCTTTCGACGTTTGTTCGGCGAGCAACCACAACGGCAACGCCGACGAATCCGCATACGGCGCATCATAGTGCGTAACAAGTTCGTCGACGAGCGATTGCAAATGTTCCGGCGTCGCCTCAAACTCATGATGGTCCGTATGAAAATGTTCCGCGATCGCGCGCGCTTCACGCCGCTCATCCATGTGGAGCTGCGGGAACCCCATGGTGTACGTCTTAAGTGGTTGCAACACGTGCTTCGACGCGAACGCAACAATGGCAGCAGAATCCACGCCGCCAGACAAAAACGCCCCGACGGGGACATCCGCCGCAAGTTGGCGGACTTTCACTGCGTCATCAATCGCCGACCGGATCGATGCATCAATATCGGTAGGGGCGCGATTTATCACGCCCTCCGACCGGCCGGCCGAACCGGGCGCGATAAATCGCGCCCCTACCGACCATTCATGGTACGTCGTAATCTTCCAACCGTTCTCGTCCCATGTGCCGATGGTTCCCGGCGGCAACTGGAACATTTCGTGGAACCCCGTGCGCGGACTCGGCACATATTGCAATCCCAAGAACAAACGCACGGCATCCCAATCCGGTTTCAAATCGATTACAGGCGCGAGCGCTTTCAATTCCGAGGCAAACACCAAATCATGTTCCGGCGTGAACGCATAAAACAACGGTTTCTTCCCGATCTTGTCGCGTGTCAGGACCAGGCGCTTTGTTTGCGCGTCCCAAATGGCGAGCGCAAACATGCCGCGCAATTTCGTGAAGCATGCGTCGCCCCACGCACGATACGCTTCCAAAATAACTTCCGTATCTGACGATGAATGGAACGTTGCGCCCTTCGCTTCAAGTTCCGCACGCAGTTCTCGAAAATTATAAATCTCGCCGTTGAAAATAATCGTGAAACGTTGGCCCGCATCATGCATGGGCTGTGCGCCTGACGGCGACAAATCAATGATCGCCAGACGCCGATGTGCCAAACCGACGCCCGGCGCGACCCAGACGCCTTCGCCATCCGGCCCGCGGTGCGTAATACACGCGGACATGCGCCGAAGCAGCCCTTCGTCTGGCGAAGAGCCGTGGCGCGTCACAATGCCTGCAATTCCGCACATATGGTCGACAATCCCGCCGTGTTTCGCTATGTTACGGGTAAATATGTCAACCGCCAAGCGCGCCGACCGTATCCTGCTCCTCGTAACGCAAGCGGATTGGGGCGGCGTACAATCGTTCCTGCTCAAATTTGCAGACGCGCTGCAGAAAGACGGACGAACCGTATTGCTTGCGGCTGGCGGAAAAGGCGAACTCTGGGAGCGTGCGCACACAATGGGAATCCAGACGCGCGAACTGCGCCATGTCGTACGCGAGATCAACCCGCTCGAAGATTGGCGCGCGGTCTATGAGATCGCTGCGCTTATCGATGAATTCAAGCCGGACGCCGTCCACCTCAACAGCTCCAAGATGGGCGTCATCGGCAGCCTCGCGGCATCACGGTCAAAGACAAAACCCTGGGTCGTGTACCGCATCGGTGGTTGGGCGTTCCTCGAACCAATCGGCGCAACAAGACAATGGATCTACCGCACGGCGGAGAAATGGTCCGCAAAGCAAAAAGACGTGATCATTACCGTCCATCCGGGTGACGAGGCGCTCGCAAAACAACTCGGCATTGCGCCACGCGGTTGGTTGACCTCCGTGCCAAACGGGTTGGATGTGGCGTCGTTCGTCGCAAAACTGAAAACGCGCCACGACGCACGGGAAGCACTCGGGATACCAGAAAATGCCTTCGTCTTCGCAACGATCGCCGGCGCCTATCCGACCAAAGCGCTCGTCCCCTATCTCGACGTGCTCGCCAAAGAACTGCGCATGGACAAGAACGCCTACGGCGTCATCATCGGCGATGGGCCAGAAGAAAACCTGATCAGACAAAAACATGCCACGCTCGACGTGAAAGACCGCATTGTGCTCACCGGCTATCTCGATGGCACCGTATTCTATTCCGCCTTCGATGTGTTCGTGCTGCCATCACGCAAAGAAGGCATGCCCTGGACGCTGCTTGAAGCCATGGCCGCCGGCATCCCCATCATTGCAACAGATGTCGGCGCCTGCCGCTGGATGTTGACCGATGCGCAGCATGGCAACGCCGGGCGTGTCGTACCGTCAGGCGACGCGGACGCGTTGTTCGCGGCGATGGACGAGTTGCGCACGCATCCCGAAGAACGCGAGGCGCTGGCACGCGGTGGACGTGCAACTTCCGCACGGCGTTTCTCCTGGAACGAAACGCTCCGAGGGAATCTCGGAGCGTTGGATCGGACACGAACGTAATTTTATGGGTTGAGGCGCGGGCCAGAACCGTTGTCTGCTGCGCTCGTTGCGGCGGTTTGCGTTGTGCTCGTCGGCGGCGTCGCCTGGGTCGTTGGCGCGGCTGTCGGCAGGGTGGACGACGCCAAACCTTGCGTCATGTCCAAGCTTTCATCGATCGAGGTCGCGCTGCCATTCACGAGCGGCTGGAGCCGCGCAGCGATCGTCGGGTCCTGCGCCAAAGCGCCGAGGATCAGGTTACGCTGTTCGGTCAGCCCCAATTTTTCTGCATCGCGCGCAATTTGGAAGAACATCTCCGCCGTCCCGCCCGGCAAGGTCGGCAGCGTCGTCGTAATCATGTTCTTGAGGCCCGTTGGGTCATTGACGACCACGAACGCATCTGCCAGGGCCGTCGCTTCCTGCACGGATTTGAGCGAATACGGATAGGGCGCTTCAAAGGCAGCCACCATTTCCTTGGAGCCGTCTGGCAAATTGTTTTGGTCGTACGCCAACGTCAAGCCGACATACCAATGGCTCTCCCCGATTTCCGGGTCAAAATCTTCGGCTTGCTTGAAATAGTCGTAGCCTTTTTGCTTGTCTCCGTGCTCAATATAGAAGCGGCCAAGGCTATAGAACAACTGTTGCCGCTCCGGGCTGGTTTGGATGGCTTTGAGGTATTCCTGTTCGGCGAGCGGCACGTCAGCCGGGACGAGCGACCCAAAATCATCCAAGAACCGCGCATAGACAAACAACGGGTTGGTGTTGATAGGATGCGCAGCGAGATAACGGTTATCGAGGTCAACCACCAAGTCGTGCCAGGCTTTCCAGTTTGGGAGTTGTTGCTGGATGGTCCCGGCTTCTTCAAGCCGCATTAAGTTACTCGACTGGAGGAACGTCTGCTCGTCGAGGTACGGGGTCGGGATTGCGGCCGCCTTTTGTGCGAGGGCAAAGGCCTCCGGATACACCCCGGCGCTGAAATAATTATTTGACTCAATCGAATAGTACGAAGCTTCCGCGGGCAACCAGGAGTAGCGCCAAACCACGAACAACGCCGCGAGCTGCAAGATGGCGAACACCACCCACGGCACGGATTTTGCGCTCGACGCCTTGGCTTTTTCTTCGGGTTTCTCGTCATCCTTGGCACCGGTAAACTCTGCCATCGTCGCGGCGGCAACCAACGCGAACATCAAGAAGCTCATGGTGAAACCGGCCGGTTGGTCGAATACGAACAGGTTCTGCGTAAAATACGCGACTGGCAATCCCAACAGGATGCTCGCGATCGGCAGGTCAATCCACTTTTTCTTATAGGCCTTGATGACGCTGTAGAACAGCGTGATATACAGGCCAAAGAACGTCAGCGTGCCGAAGATGCCAGTCATCGAGAGCGCATCCATGACGGTGTTATGCGCGCGGTCAAACCAGGTCTCGTAATACGTGAAGCGCAGTGATTGCGGGTTGTACTTGAGGTTGAACAAGATGTGGAAGTCATCCAATCCCCAACCCGTCAGCGGGCGTTGGAGGAACCCGTCCCACGCGATCTTCCAGGCGATGAAACGCGTATCAACGGTCGTTTGGAAGTTCGTGAAGCGCTCTAAGGGCGAGTTCATCACGAACGACGTGTTCCGCAAGGCAAACAACACCCCATACGCCAAGAAGAACGCGACGACAGCGCCAATCACGATGGTCTTGGTCTTCCGGTTCGAGAACCAGGCATACACCACCCCAAACACCAAGATGCCGGCAGCCAGCCCGACCAGCGGGCCGCGCGATTCCGCCAGGATGAACGCACCGATATCGAGCAGCGCAAACAGCACGAGCCACACTTTCGTGGATTTGGAGACGCCCTTCAACCACAATAAGACGATGAAAAACAAGTTAAAGATTTGGTAGGCCGCCATGTAGATGGGGTTGTCGAGCAACCCACCCAACCGGCCCGTTGCAGGGAACAGCAAGAGGTCTGGGAATGGCACTTGCAAAATGGTCACGAGGCCCATGATCCCCGACAGCACGACTTCATACATCAAGATGCGCTTCCATTGCTTCCAGGTGGTCAGGAGCGAACTTGCCATGAGGTACCACGCGAAAAAATGGAGCAACGTGAACAAGCCGTTCATGCGTTCTTGGTTGCCCCACCAGGCTTTTGGCACGTCGACCGCGAACACGACGGAAATGGCGAGGGCCGCAAAATACGCGATAATCGCCCAGGTCAACGGCACCCATTTTGGCCGGTACTTTGGCTCAATCCAGGCCAAGGTGAGGTAGGCCGGGAACGTCAGCCCAATCAGGATCTGGAGGTAGATCAACTTGGAAAACACGAATGGGAAGATGACTTTCGGCACGAAGACGAGCGGCATGAGCAGCCCGCCATAGATGCCGATCATCGCGATCGTCCGCAGGATTTTGATGGCTTGTGGTCGGTTCATAGACGGCCGCAAGCATAGCTTGCGACCCGACTTTTGTAAAAGGATGAATACCAAAGACCCAGCCGAAGCCGGGTCTTGGTAACCATCCAGCAGTCTGTTCTGGGAAACCTCGAAGTTAATCGAGAGCTTCTTCAGATGACACGCCAGGGGTCGATTTCCCTTTGTCCACCGAAGCGGACGTCACACAACGCGTAATCCTTGCGGATTAGTTGCTGAGGGATTGTGACTGCGAGATGTCCTGGACGTAGACATCATTCGTCCAGTCGCGAGAACCACCAGAGGTACCGACAACCGGGTTGTGCGGGACTTCGGAGTCATCGGACCAGAGGAAGCTGCCTGTGTCGCTGAACGTGTTGCTCGGGGCAATACCCGTGTCAATCGCGTAGATGTTCGTGCTGGCAACGATGCCGGCGCCGCCATCTGCAACGTTCGAGGCGAGGTAGCCCGTGACGATCGGAGCGGTCGGATCGCGATAGAACGCGACCTGGACGCTGTCACCCGTGTGCACACCAGCAGCAGTCGCGTGCAACGTGTACACGTTACCGGAGCCGGAGATGCTTTGTTCACTGGTGAAGGACACGATGATCTTACCGGACGTCGTACCCGTCGCAACCGTACCAGTCTGGAGGTTGGCTCCAGTGTCGTCGGTGACGGAGTAGTCAGTCAAGTTCAAATCCGAAGCGCCACTGCGCAAGCGGAAGTTTGACAACGTGAATCCAGCGGTGCTCGACTTCGAGTAGGTGAAGATGATCTGCTTGAGGCCGATTGAACCGGCGCTGTCAGCAGACACCTGGAACTTCAAGAGGTCGTCGTCGGCGTTCGCCAACGTGGTGTTCGAGAGCGATTGCTTCGTCACCACCGGCTGGGTCTTGCGGAGAACCTGGAGGTTACCAGGAACCGCACCCGCGGCCGCCATGATGAGGTTACCAGAGGCAGCACCCGTGGCGTGGATGTTGAGCATTCCAACGTAGCTGGAATTCCATTCACCCGTCGTGAGGCCGCTGTTCAAGCCAAGCGCTGGGGCGTGGCCAGAACGTGCGACACCTTGGGTTGCACCATTGGCCGTCGAGGACGACGTGATGGTGTTGAGCTGCGCCCAGATCTGGAAGTCAACCGAACCGTTGTTCGGGACCGTGATCGGGGAGTTGAGCAAGACATCCTTGGTGCCAGTTGCACCGGACGGGAGGACATCCTGGCCAACAACCGTGCCGTTCGACGCGATGGCGATGGCATGGAAGTCAGCATCATCGGATTGCACGCCGGCCGTTGAGCTGGCGACGACCGCGATGCGATCAATCATGACATTTTCATTTTGCGCCGTGGCCTTGTACTGCGCAAACGGGACCCACGGGCAGGTGCCCGAGGACAACACCGCTGACGGACAAGCAATGACGATATTTGAGGCCGGGCTGGCATCAGCCTGGACCGTCAAGGTACCGCCATTCACGACAGTCTGGACGACTGACGCGGACGTTCCGAGCGCTTCGTTCGTCACGGACGAGTCAAGCGTCGCGGAGACATCGTTTGAAGACTGGTCTTGAGCCTGGATATCCGAGGTTGAAGCGATACCAACAGCGACGCGGTCATACGGAGGGGTCGCGGTCACCTGTGAGGCGAACGTGGCTTCTGCCGTAAGGGTCACTGTGGTCCCCTTCGGGATCAACAGGTTCATGTTCGAGATCACCGCGCGACCCGTGACCGTGTCAGGGGCTTGTGCGATGCCCACCTGCGTCGTGCCGTTGTAGAGCGCGAGCGAGGTGATGCGCTGGGCGGCGCTCGAAGCCAACCACGCACCTCCGTTGATGGAAGCGATGGCAGACAACGTCAGGCTGGTGATCGTGACATCAGACTGCGCCGACGAGGTCAACGCGAACGCTGACACCGGGACGTTAGCCTGCTTGCGCACGATCGTGCCGGAGCCCGGGCTCGAAGCCAAGGACACGTTCAACGATGAGGACTTCACCGTGAGCGGGTTGCCCTGGACATCGGAATTCGGGATGACCTTCGAGAGGTCAAGGAATTCACCCGTCGAGACGACCTGGATGTCGTTCGATTGGAAGGCTTTCATGGTCGCTGTGTAGACACAGTCACCATTGCCGAAGAACTGGCCCGAGCCGTCTTCCGAATTGGAGAGGTCGGCAACGAGCGACAAGTTCCGGGTCTGGCCCGTCAACAAGTCCCACGAGTCGGTAAAGGTAATGATACCCGTATCGCTCGAGGAAGCTGCGACTGTGCCAGGAATTTCGGTCGGACCCATGACTGTCACACCCGTGTCCGTATCAATGATGCGGATCGAGCGGAAGTAGTCCGTACCGGCTGAACCCTTCACGTCACAACCAGCGGTTGGCGTATTGATGTCAACGCGGATGTTCCGGATGTTGAGATCGTTGTCAGCCGAGGTGAGCGCGAAGTTGTACAACGGGACGGCCGTCTGACCCTTGGCGATGTTCTGGGTCGGAGGGCCATTGAAGGCGTTCGTCAGGGTTCCACCCTGAGTCGTGACTTCAATCCAGCCGTTGACGGCGCCGCTGTTGTCCGTCGCTCCGTCGAAGTCGGCGGGCGATGTCGTGCAAGCACCAGAGTCGTTAATACAGACTGAAGCGCCGGCATTGTAGACCTGGTCGACTGCGCTGACGTCCGTGGTGTATTCCACGTACGTGCGGATCGTGCGGCCTGCGCGGCCACCGACGTTCGCATGGAGCGAGAAGATCTTGGTCTGGCCGTTCGTGATGACGTACGGCGTTGCGAAGGTCAACACAATGTGGCCATCAGCAGTCGTTGCAATTGAAGAGGCGACAACGGTCGACCCATCATACAACTGGAAGTTGGACAAGTCGGAGTTCGAGACCGAACCCGCCTGGTACAACGTGATCTGCTTCACGGCGATGTTGTTGGTGTTGGCCGTCAACTTGAAGTTCGAGATCTCAGTGTTCTTGGCACCGATCGTCGGGTTGGACGGGGTGGCACCCTTCTGAACATCGAGGCGGCCCGACAAGACGGTACCGACCGTGAACACGTTGCCGCGGACCGGGAATGAGCCAGAGATCGTGACGTTACCCGTCGCGACCACTGAAGCTGCATCCGGGATTTCAAAGGCGTGCTGTCCGCCAGTCTGATCCGGGCTTGAGAAGTCGCCGTACAAGAGCGCTGACCAGGTCGAGTTGGCCGGAACAGTGATGTTCAGGCTGTTGAACTGGACCGTGTTGCTGCTCGAGTTGACGGTGCGACCCGTGGACAAGCGCGTCCCGTTGCCGTCATACAAGTAGACGTTCGAGAAGTCACCGACGGAACCGACACCCACGCGATGGAAGGTGAGGCCCGTGATGTTGACCGCAGACGAGCCGGCCGTGAAGTTGACCTTCACGAGCGGGACGGATGAGGCATTCTTCGGAACAGTCATGCCGGCCGGCGTGTCGGAGGCGAGGGCCACCGTCAAGCCACCAGAGACTGGGGATGAGCTGCCAGTGCAGACGACGTCTGCGAGGTCAGACTCGCGGCCAGTGACATCCGGACCATTGCCATAGGTAATGGTCGTTTGGATGGAGTTGGCGGAGTTCTCCATGTTGGCCGCAAAAGCGTCCGTCGAGGTGAACTTGCGCTTCTGGCCGTTCCACACGACGTACCAGTTGGAGTCACCCGAGTATTGGATGACCTGGCCGTCGGGGTGGATGTTGCTGGCGATCGAAGAACCGATCGTGTAGTTGACGAAGAACCCATCCGGGACGTCAACAACGCGCTGGGCCCAGTTTGAGCCATACAACGCTGAGGCGATCGCTTCGGATTGGATCCAATGCAATGTCCCACACTGTGAAACAGCGTAGGTCTTAGGGTCAGTCGTGATCTTCACGAGCTTGGTGCCCGGGCGGATCGTGACGTTGGCCCCGATCGGGATTGCAGCGAGTTCATCATCCGTAATGGTCTGCACGGACGAGAAGTCGTTGAACCACGAGAAATACGTTTTTTCGTTGGGAAAAACGTAGCGCTTGCCATCCGCCGCGTAGTAATACACGGCCGGACCGGAAGCCTTGATGAGCGCACCTGTCGAGAGCGTGGCAGCGGCCGCGGTGCTTGGGAGCACCATGGCACCGATGCCGACCGACGAGAGGATGGTCGTCAAGGTGACAAACGTCGAGAAAACCTTTTTGAGTGTTTTCACCATAAGAACCCTTTCGGGTTTATCGGAATCGCTGTGGATCCCTTAAAGAATCCACGAGCGAACAATGAGGTTTGATGATTGAATAGGTGCGCTTGTCGCCCACCTGCGAGCAGGTGGGATCGACCTTTTGGGACAAGCGTTGGCGAGGATGGTTCAAACGAGCGGGCGACAGGATGTTTCCCACGGCCCGCAGATTTGAGGGCAGTTCTAGGAGGGATTGAGCATTTTCGTGAAACGTACATGCGGTACGTTGAACGAAAAGCGGAAATCCCGACAACGAAATGCACCAAATCTGCGGGCTGTGTATCCCCCGCCCGTCAGGATGGCCGTCGTATGACAGGCACCCTGGGAGGCTCGGGATCGGTTGAATGCCACCGATCTACCCAGGTGGCGTACTCGAACTTGAGCTGCTCGCGGCGCTGCCACCCCCGGATAGCGGATTGGATGAGGAAGCCGACGATGATGCGGAAGTGTTGCTGCCCGGCGGCAAGACGTCCAGCGTGGTTGACGCATCGGTCCCGGAAGCGCTGGCGTTGGTTGTCCCATCATCGGTGGACGACGTGGCGGCCGCGTTAAGTGTTGAAGCCGTGACTTCCAATTGGTCTTGCGCTTTCTGCGCGGCAAAGGCTTGGTCCGTCAGGTCTTTCACCTGGTTGACGATGCCTGGCAAAGTGGAGCTCGACATCTCGGCCGTGCTCGACGCCACGTCCAGCAAGGTTGCCGTAGAAGAAGCGACGGAAGATGTGCCTGTCGTCGACAGCGCATCACCGGTCGCATTGTCGACGGCGATCACATGGCTTTGGATTGCTTGGGCGACGTCCAGCGCTGGCACCGTGCTGCTTGATTGTTGGTTCTGCTGCGCCAAGACCGCGATCGCGGAAATTCCCGTATCCGCGGCCACGGATTGGACGTCCGTGACTTGCGCCTTGGAATCTGGCGTCAGCTGCGACTTGGTCGCTTGAAGCGCGCTGATCACGTCATTCGTCTTTTGGTCGACAAGTTTGGCGGCAGCGACAGCACCCGATGCCGGCACGTCCTTCAACTGTTGTTTGATGGTATTCAAATCACTCTTCAAAATTTCGGTGACCTGTGAGACCTGCTGCGGGTCACTCGAGACGATCTGTTGGAATTCACTCACGCGCTGCTCCGTGAACTGCGTCTTCAGTTCCAGCTTGTCTTCTGCACCCGACGTGAGCGCCAACTGTGCCTGCTCCGTAACCAGCTTCAAGCCGTAAAAGAAATCACCCGGTAAAGAATGCTGCGCCGCCGAGACGGACAGGATCGAACCGCCGAGCGCGATCGCCAAAAGTGACAAGGCGGTCATCACCGGTTTCCGGACGAACTGGCTCGCTTTGCCCGCCCCAAATGCCCGCCACATTTCGCGTTGCCGCGCAAAGAAGCCGAGCTTGGTCGACGGCAACGAATTCTTGGCTTGCATGAGCAACTTGCTGCGGGTTGCCTGAACCCAAGCCGGATCAGCAGTGATCCGGTGCTCGACGCTGCGCAGGAGGCGCAGGCGGGCTTGGAGGTCGTTCATGGGTTGGGTTCGAGGTCGTTCAAGGCTTTGATCCCGCGATGGTAAATGACACGGACATTTCCCTGGGTCTTCCCCAGGATTTCCGCGATTACGGAAAATGGGAGGTCGTCTACCAGGCGCAGCATCAGGACGTCGCGGTAATCCTCTTTCAGTCGTGTCAGCCGTGTGAAGACGAGGGCAAGCTCCGCACGCGGCTCGGCTTGGCTTTTCGAGGTGGGCAAGCGTGCCAATTCTGGCAGTCCGCCTTCACTACCCTGTGACGCTCCAGACCCCTCAATCGTTACAAGTTCCTCAACCGAGGGTTCGTGCTTCCGACCGCGGTAAAAATCCGCGATCAAGTTGCGCGCGATCCGGTAGAGCAGTGCCCGGATATGAACCACTTCCGTATTTTCATTCAGGTATTGCCAGGTTTTAGTGAAGGTCTCAGCGGTGACATCCTGGGCGTCTTCCTTACGCGGTAATTTGAGGTACGCAAAACGAAAAATAGCCTCAACGTGGCGATCATAGATGCGCGCGAAGGCTTCAGGATCCCGTTTCGTCTTCAAACGAAAAAGGAGGTAACTGTCAATAAGATTGGTCATGAGTGTCAACGGCGGGCATCGCTTCCCGGTTGACGACGGCCTTGGCATCACGAGACACCAAGACAGATTTTTGTGCCCTCAGAATAGCCGAAATCCCAAAAAACTACAAGGGATCAACTGGTCATTTTGTTCGACTTTTTAATGAAAAAAGTCTTTTTATGGTTATTTTGTCTACACTACTTTTGACAAAAACTGGTTTATTCCCTACATTCAACGCATGCCTAAAGCTCCCGCGTTGCCACAAAACGACGCAAACAAGGAAGAGCACGCTGTCCGCGTCTCTGTTTCGGAAGCAGCGCGCCTGTTCGGCGTAAACCCGCGCACCATCCGACGCGCAATCACGAACGGCGAGCTGCGTTACGTGATTGTACGTGGCCGCTACAAACTCCATTTCGCGTCGCTCGTTTCCTGGTCACAGCGGACGACGACCGCGCGCAACAAACGCGACGCGCACGGGATCGGCCAATGGGTCGACCAATGGAAAATCCGCAACCCAAAATTTTCGCCGCGTGAACCTGGCAACCAAAAATAATTTTCCTGCATTGTCGTTGCGAGAAGTTTGACGACGAAGCAATCTTGAACCCGCAGCCCGACTGCTCAAGATTGCTTCGCGTTTAGGTAGATGCTCGCAACGACAAAGAGAGACACAAGACTGAAGATGAATGCTACGGCTGTACGGTCCCCTCGCCTGCCGCTTTGGTATCGCTGACAAGGTCGGTCGTGAGTGGCGCAAAATCTTGTTGGAATGTTTTCCCTGTTTTGGTCGAGACGCCTTGCGCATGCGCGCCCGGAACCAATACTGGGACCATGCCCGTATCGGATGCGTCCGGCGTGAAGGAAACTTCAAAGGCAAACGACGGCAGGCTAGATGCGCCCGTCGCTCGGAGCTGCGGGATATCCCAGGTGCTGGCGGGACCTTGCGAACTGAACATGCTGTCAATTTGTGATGCAAATTTCCCCGTCGAGCTGACCCCTTGGCCGAGCGTCGCCGTCAGTTGGATGTTCGAGAAATCTTCTTCCGTCGGACCGAGCGTCCATACGACCCAATAGGTCGTCGCTTGCCCGACGGTCGGCGGCAACGGCCCGACACCAAGCTGATCACCGCTCTCCGCGTAATACCGGACCGCGACGGCAGCCGGAAACGTTTGGGTCAAAGGAAAATTCTGACGTGGCAGTAGGATGCCGCCCGCTGCACCATCATCGATTGGCAAGATCGTCCATTCCGTGCTGCTTGATTGGCGTGTGGCATCCAGTGCGACCGTTTGTGGTTGGCCAAGCGACAGCATGTCGACTGGGCCGAGCGGGTCTTGTGGATGGTCGACAAGCAACCGCCATGGATGGCCGCTGGTATTTGATGTGATCGAGAGGTGGTCGGATGATGCGATGGCCTGGATATTTGGCACGGCGGCGGCCGACGCGAGTTGGTACGTCACGAGATGGCTGTCCACGACCTGCGCCTCATCTTGCAACTCATATCCCAACACGACCGACGTCGCAGATATCTGGCCGAGGTCAACGAAGGCAAGCCGCTTCTCCCCCGGCGCGAGGTCGCCAATGAATTGCTCGTCATCGCTCCCGATACTCGCCTGCGGTGCGCCATCATGCTGCGTCACGCGTAAGACGACGGAATGCGCCGGCGTTTTGGAATCATTAGAGACGAGGATCGGAACCGACGCATCCTGCGCCACAAGCGTGCTTGAGACGGCGGGCGTTGCTGTCAACGCGGCGCTGGTGACAGCGCGGGTTTCGCTGCCTGTCAACTGGCCGACAAGCTTGAACAGGTCAAACTGGTGCACGGAAAAATTGAACGGGACCGAGGTGCCCACAGGTGCACGGACCCGTAGGACCAGGTGCGATGTGGCTTCGTTCCCGGGCGTGATCGTGCCGAGTTGGATGGTCCCGTCCTTTGCCATCGGCGGCTGCGCACTGACGACCTGGACCCATTCTGGCAAGTCCCAGCGGAGCGTGACGCCTTCATGCGTCCGGTTATCCGTCGCACGGACAGTGGCAACGACTGGCGAAATGTCAGATGCGCGCAATGGAGGCGCATTCAGGTCGAGCGCCAAACCGCCATTCAGCCCTTGCCCGCCACCCAAAAGCACGACCAGGTCGAGCACCAACAAGACGGCCGCGACGCCGATCAGGAACATGTCAAAACCAAATACCAAGGCCGGATACCGATAGCGGCCTTTATAGTGCTCATGGTAGTGGCGCCGTGCATGCGAAGTGAGCGCACGCGCCGGTGCCATGGCCACGGCACTCGTGTGGATGGTGAGTCCGGTTTTTCCTTTTTTATGTTGCGGTGTTGGCATAGGTCAAAAATCGGGATCAAAGGGCGGGTAAACCACTGACAAGGATCTCTGCAATCCCATCGCCATTGATATCTGCGGCGGTGACCGTGAGGCCGCCGACGAGCGGTTGCGCGCCGAGCGTAAACTCCGCTTTTAGGGTACCGCTTCCCGAGAAGATGCGCACCTTGGGCATCGCACCCTGCCCGGAGCCCACGATGATCTCGTCCTTGCCGTCGCCGTCCACGTCGCCCATCGCGACGCTGACGCCACCATGTTCACTCTGGTCAAAGGCAAAGAAACTGCCGCCCCAGGGAGTGCCGTCGGTTTTCCAGATGCGGATGTGCGGGCCGCCGCCAGGGCCGGCGCCCGTCACGATCTCATTCAGCCCATCATGGTCAATGTCACCGATGGCAATGCGCACGCCACCGCTAAACGGGGCGCTATACGCGCTCCACGACGTCAGCATTTTTCCGGCCATCGAAAAAATGGCGACCTGTGCCGGCGTCCCCGACCCCCGGCCGACGACGATCTCTTGCTGCGCATCGCGGTTCACGTTGCCGATCGCGATATTGAGCGTGCCCGTATATGATTTTCCAAACGGCGAAAACGACGTCGTCTTACCTGAACCGAAGTGGATTGTAACGACGCCTTTGGCCGCGGCAACGACGTCATCCTTGCCGTCGCTATCGACATCCGTGACTTCGGTCGTGGCCCCGCTCGGGACATCCGAGCGTTGCGCAAAAAACCCGTTTTGCGGTTGGCGGCCGACGTTGTCATACGCACGGACAAACGAACCGTTCACAAACGCGCCGCCGCGGATCTCGGTGGCGTTTGATTGCCGGATGAGGAGGATGCCGTCATGTGACGCAAGCTGGACGGACGTGACGAGCGAACCATTATTCTGCTTCGGGTCTTGGGTGCCGTGTAGCTTTTCGAAGACGCCGGGCAATGGCACGGTCTGGGATGCACTCGTGCTGTTCAAAAGGACCAAGCCATTCTTGAAATCACGCCCCCACACGGCGGGCACGACGGTGGAACCTTTCCCGCCGATGAGCGCATGCGCCGTGTCGGTTGGCGTACCGAGCGGCGTGTTGTATTCGTCATACCACCACGTGTCATTATGGTTCTGGTCACCTTGGTCAAACGAATAATACCCGCCCCCGACGAGCGCGTTCGCCAAGCCGTAGCGCATCAATTGGTAGTCCGCGGGCAGGTCGGCATTATTCGGGTTGACGTTCATCCCCGTATACGACGGCGCACGGTTCTTGCTGATCGACGTACGGAAATCCTGCCAATTCGACGCCCAGGTGTAACTGGGAAAATTCTCAAAAAACGCGCCGTTCAATTGGTTCGAATACACGAACCCGCCATTCCCCATGACGATGGCCGACGGACTGCCTTGAACAACGCGCGCAATCATTTCGCGCATGCCGGCTTGCCACGCCGCATCCGCATCAGCCGCGGCATCGGCTTTGCCATCGCGGTTCAAATCAACCGGCGACTTGGCATAATGCGAAATGCCATCAAACGTATTGTCGAGGAATACGCCATCCCATAATCCCGTCGACAAAATTTGGTCGTGGATGAAGGTCGGGAGGAATTGGTTCCAGCGTTCGCCGGAAGCGGCCGTTGGACCCAGATCTGTCACGTTGAGCAACGACGTACCCGGCCAAAATGATGTCTTGTTGCCGGACGCGTCATGCACATACCACGCCTGGTCGATGCTTGATGATAATTTTGCGCCGGGATATTCCGGCGGTTCGCTGAAACGTGCGTCCGGGATTTCTTCGGATTGGATGTAGGCCAAGATCTTGATTGACGGGTTCAGCGAATGCAATTCGCGGATGCGGTCGGGATAACGGGCTTCCTGGTCATAATCCAGCACGACCACGTCCCATTTGGACAAGGCTTGCACGTCGCTTTCGGTGAGCTGCCAATTCAAAAACAAATTGATGATTTTAGGCGAACCTTGGATGCCTCCCGTGGCGCGGGCGGTAAATGGCGACAGCGCAAGCGCCAGGCCGATGGCGCCCGCACAAATTTGCCCAAGACGGGAGCGCATATTCATCTTAAATTTGCAGGAAAAACGGCATTCCGTCAAACCGGAGCGCCAGCCTCGCGGTAGGCGGCGGACAAGTTGATGAGGTGCTTCGGCCAACCATAACGATCTTCGGCAGCACGGCGTGAAGCCGTTGCCAGCCGTTGGCGTTCGCCTTCCGGCATCAGGAAGAACGCATTGAACGCCGCGCACCACGCGTCCGCGTCACCCGGTTCGACGAGTAACCCATTGGTGCCGGATTCGACGAGCTCCGGCAATCCCCCGATGCGCGATGCGATGACAGGCAACCCGTCCGCCAATGCTTCAAGTACGGCATAGGGCGCGTTCTCATACCAGATCGATGGCGTCAGGAGCGCGGCGGCATGCCGGCGCGCTTCCGTCAGCTCAGGTTTCCGCAAGAATCCCAAAAAGCTCACGTTAGCCGCCTTGAGATCCGTCGCGAGTTGCTTGAGCCGGTGCTCTTCCGGCCCGATGCCAGCGATCCGGATTTCAACATCCGGCGTACGGGCGGCGGCACGGACCACGGTGTCAAACCCTTTTTCTGATGATAACCGGCCGACGGCGAGCAAGTATCCGCCATCGCGTGCTGCGACTACATCCGGCAACGCCACGGGATTCGGAAGAACACGCATTTTGGACGGCGGCTCTCCCCACTCCGCCATCTTGGTAGCCATGAATTGAGACGGGCAGAGGAACAGCCGCACGGTGCGTTCATACGATTGCGTGAGCTTCGTCATCCCCATCTCAAACGCAGCCAAGATGTTCCCGGCCGTTCCCGCCGTCAAGCAATGGTGTGCTACCGCTTCAAAATACCGTCCGCCTTTGCAGCGTTCGCAGGGCGCGCCTTCCGTCAACATCTTGTAATTGGGACAGGCCAGCTTGTAATCATGGAGCGTCTGCACGCAGGGAATCCCGGACGCGCGGATCGGCGCCAAGATCGAGCTCGACAAGTGGTGGTAGATATTGTGGAGATGCACGACGTCCGGGCGGATTTCGCGCAGCATGCGCGCCATGCCGCGGCGCGCCTCGCGGTTCCAGATGAAGGCGGATGACTTTTCCGCGTCGCGGACGGCGCCTTCGCTTTTGGTGAAATCAAACCGTTTGACGAACGACGTCGCATCACCCGACGGCAAGTTGTCGGAAGAACGCGTCGAAAAAATATGGACCTCGTGCCCGGCGGCCTGTTGCATCGCCATCAGCGCATGCAAATAGGTTTCCGTGCCGCCGCGCAGGTCGAAAAACTTGTTGACGTGGAGGATCTTCATGGGCGTTTGGCGGAAGCCAGGAGCTCCGTATACAGATCGGCGTACGACGCGACCATGCCGTCAATCGAGAATTGGCCGTGCACGATGAGCGCCGCTTCATATGCGCGCCGGACATATGGGATCGGGTCTTGCAGCAACGCGTCAAAGGCATGTGCAAAGGCAGGCACGTCGCCCACCGGCGCATACGCGGCTTGCGAGGCGTCCAACATCTCATGGAACACGGGCAAATCAGACGCGACGACCGGGACGCCTGCCGCGGCCGCTTCTAGAAACGCGAGGCCCAACCCTTCCCAGCGCGACGGGAAACAAAAGATGTCGGACTCGGACAACATCTGCGGCACGTCAGAGCGGAACCCCAACCAACGGATGCGCGACGCGATTTCGAGGCGTTCGGCCAAGGCTTTGAGTTCCGGCTCACGTTCGCCGGTGCCGACCACATCCAACGACCACGGGCGTTTGACGAGCGCCAGCGCCTTGAACAAGACGTCTTGCCCTTTCTGTGACGCCAGCCGACCGACGATCAGGAGTTTGGGGATGTCATGGAATGGCCCCGGCGGACGCGGGATGACGCGCGCCATGTCGATACCGTTGGGAATGACGCGGACTTTTTCCGCCGGGATGCGCTCGACGTCCGCCATGTAGCGTTTGACCTCCGGCGATACCGCGATATAGGCAGTAAAAAGATGCGAGACGATGCGCTTAATCGCTCGCTTGATGGGACCATGGTCGAGGTTGACGTTGTGCTCCGTCGAGATGATGACGCGGACATTCGAGCGCCATGCCGCATAGGCGCCGATGACGTCGGCGCCAAACAAATGCGTCTGCACCGCCTGTGGACGTTCGCGCCGCAAGACGGAAACGAGTTCATGTGCCGCACGGAACCATCCAAAACCGCGCCGCGGGATGATGAGAAGCGGCAAACCCGCTTCCCGGAATAACGGCTCAAGCTCACCGCCGCCGAACAGTGCGACAGTCTGGACTTCAAACCCCAGGGTCGAGAGCCGGCGCGCTAACTCATACGCAAGGCGTTCGGTGCCGCCACCGGCAAGCGTCGGCAGCACTTGGACGACGCGCGTCTTTGACGGGTCAAACGGCCGCGCATCAATCAGCAGGCCATCGGCCATCGAAAGCGGAACGAGCGGCGTGAGCCATGCGTCAAACCGGTCCAACGCATGGAACGTCGGGCTCCCCCGCTTGATGAACGTCCGTCCCAACATTTCATAAAATCCTTTGAAGCCGGCACCCGCGCTGGCAGCAGACTGCACCTTCCAACCATTGGCATATAGCATGTCCCCCAACTTCTTGTTGCGCGGGACGGAAAGCAACAACAAACCGTTCGGCGCAAGCAAGCTCCGTAACTCATTCAAGAATGGCACAGGGTCCGGCTGCCGTTCCAGCACGCCATTCGCAATGATCACGTCAAACATCTGGCCGCTCACGCGCTCAAGCGGGCCATCCAAAAAAACCGTCGCAAGACCGAGCTCGCCGGCAAGCTTTGTCGCCTCTTCGATAGAAGCTTTGTCGGTATCAATGCCCGTCACGCGATAACCGAGCTGCGATAACGGGAATGAGACATTCCCTTTGCCGCAGCCAACATCGAGGACACGGATCGACGTACGGTCGCGGCCGGCTTCCCATTGCGCAATCCGTGCCACAAAAAAATCCAGCCGGCGCAGCCCGCCAGGTTCACGATGGTATGCCGTGACGGCATGGTACGGGCGCGACGGCCTCACGCTCTGCAGGATATCATGTGCGACCGTGCGCGAACATCAGCTATTTTGGCCGGTCTCTTTGGTTTGGCTAATACGCAGGACATTCATCCCTGCGAGCAGCAAGCCCACCGGCAGCCACAACTTCCCCGTCCAATAATCGGTATTGAAACATTGGTAAATGAACGCGCCGAACGTGCCAGAAATGAGCAGCGCATACACGGTCAACGCTTCGCCGCGGATATGTTCGCGCCCTTTCCACAACAGCCAGCTGAGTTGCGCAAGGAACAACCCCATGGCCACGATCCCGACCGTACCGGTCTCGGCCAATAATTTTTGGACAAACCCATGCGAATCCAGCGGGTCGCCATATTCGATGAGGAAAACCTGCGTCGATCCGACGTTGGAGAGGAACGTCCCGGCGCCGGCACCCACCCATGGGCTCGACGCATACAGTTCAAGCGCGATGCCCGTCAGCATGAGGCGCGTCGAATTGGAATCCTCCGCCGTTTGCGATACGGAATAAGCCGCCATGGAAATGCCGAGCGGCAAGAGCACCACGCCCAGGACGAGCAACATCGACAAATGGCGCTTGAACGCCTCGCGCCACACGGTGAAGCACAGGAAGAGCGCTTGGAGCGCAAAGGCGATCCAGATGGTGCGCGCGAACGTCAACAAGGCGATGAAAAATTGGAACGCGGCCGCGTATTGCAACAACCGTTTGGTTTGCGGTTTTTTGACGAGCCCCGCCAGCGCCAAGGTGAACGGCACCGTAAATACCAACAAATCAGCCAACTCATTCCAGTTCTCGCCCAAGGCATCAACCCCAAAGATCGGCAACGGGTGTACGCGCCCGACGAGCCCACCGCCGACCGGGAAAAAAATCGACACGAGCCCGTTCAACGCGGCAAACACGCCGACAGCCACGAGTACGCCGAGCGCCGCCACATACCGCTTGCGTGAGCGCAACAAGTTGACTGGCAATACGATGAACGCCAGGTAATCATAGAGCACCGGGCGGAAAGCGTATTTCACGACCAGGATCGGGTCCGGTTCCAACGGCGAAAAGGCTGAGACCAGGTGCGCCGCAAACACGAGTAAGTACGTGCCGATGAGCGGCAACCGCGGCCGCCAGCTTTGGTCACGGCGGCGGTACCATTGGATGAGCAGCTTGCATCCCCAGGCGATGGCCACGAAGAACAGGATGCATTCTCCCAGGCTGATGTCGATCGAGCCGCCAAAAGCCCGCGCACCAATGGCAAGAGAACCGGTTGGGATAGAAACCATGATCCCCAAAAATGGCATCATCGCGATGCCCAGGTAGAGCGTCAAATAAATATAGCGGAACGAAAACGCCAATATCAAGACAACACTCAACAACAAAACCGGTCCAAGCGGGATACCAACAGCCACGAACACGGCTGACAACGCAAGCAACAAAAATAACCCCCACGTCAGCGTCGCAATGTTCCGATGTTCCTCCTTTGCGGGCATGGCGCCAGTGTAACATGCAAAAAGAAAACCGGCCGATCCCGCAAAGAATGCGAGACCGGCCGGAGCGATAGTTACGACTATCGAGTGAAGGAACCGTCAGGGAACGGACGCCGAGCCATTGTAGTAGCCCGGCCCCGTGCCGTTGAGCGCCAGGGTATAGCTGAACGAGCTGCCGCCGATGCTCACGGTGACGGTACCGGGACCGTTACCCACGCCGTTCGAGCCGCAGGGGACGTTGGAGCTCTTGTCGAAGCTCCAGCAGAGCCCCGTCGACGACGTCGACTTGAGGAATTCGACGATGAACAGGATGTCATCGCCCGCGACGATGGACGCGTCGTTGCACGACCACGTGCCGCCGCTGTTGGTCATGGTGCAGAGGTTGCCCCACGAACCGCCGTTGACCAGGCCCTCGACGAGGACCGGGCCCGCGTCGGGCATGAGGCCCGAATCGGGGACGAACGTGAAGGTCACGCCCGGGAGCGAACCGCCGCCACCGCCGCCCGCGCCGGAGCCCGTCGAAGACGTGCTGGTCGAGGTGGAGGTCGCGCCGCCCGCGCCGGTCGCCGTCGTCGCGGTGGTCGAACCACCGCCGACTCCGCCGCCGCCCGCGCCGGAGCCCGAAGCGGACTGCCCGCAGAGGTTGGCCGTGTCGCAGCTCGCGGGGGTGTTGAACGGCTCGTAGGTACCGACGCCGTTGCCGTCCGGGCACATGCAGTACTGCTTGGACCCGTCCGCCGTGACGTCGCACCAGCTCCCGATGGAGCTGCAGCCGTAGTCGCCCTGATGGACCTGCGAGCACTGCTCGCTGAAGCCCTTGTTGTTGCAGGCCCAGGTGCACGTCTCCGTGCACGGGTCACCGAGGACGCCGTTGTTGGCGGCGCCGTCGTCGCACTGCTCGCCTTGCTCGACGATGCCGTTGCCGCAACTCACGAGCTTGCACTCGCTGTCGCAGTTGAAGCCGACCATGCCGTTGTTGGCGCCGAGGTCGCACTGCTCGCCAGTCTCGACGATGCTGTCGCCGCAGTTGGGCACGAGGTGGCACGTGTGGTCACACGGGTCGCCCGGCATGCCGTTGTTGGCGCCGTCGTCGCACTGCTCGGTCCCGTTGTTGTTCACGGTCCCGTCGCCGCACCACTCGAGCTGGCAGGTCGCGTTGCAACCGTCGCCGTCGACGGTATTGCCGTCGTCGCACTGCTCGCCATCCTCGAGGATGCCGTTGCCGCAACCGACCCACATGCAGGATGCATCGCACAGGTTGCCCGCGGTGCCGTTGTCGACACCGTTGTCGCACTGCTCGCCCTGCTGGACGCGGCCGTCACCACACACCACATTGTGACACGTGGCGTCGCAAGCATCGCCGACCACGCCATTCATGGCGCCGTCGTCGCACTCCTCGCCGGGATCCTTGACCCCGTTGCCGCAAGTGACCGTGGTGCAGTTGATGGCACAGCCATCGCCCGCGAGGCCGTTGTTGGCGCCGTCGTCGCACTGCTCACCCTGGTCGACCACGCCGTTGCCGCAGGTCGCGAGCTCGCAGTCGGGACCGCAGGCGTCGCTGACCATGCCGTTGTTGGCGCCGTCGTCGCACTGCTCGGTGGGGCCAACGAGGCCGTTGCCGCAGCTGTCCGCGACGAGGGTGTTGTGGGCCGTGTCGCAGGCGAGCGGCAAAGGCCCGGCGGCCACGCACCCGTTGGGGTACGCCGTGGCGCCGCAGTAGTAGCCGGGGAGGCACTTGGTCGTGTAGACGTTGTCCTCGCAGAGGAGGATCCCGGTCATCCCGTCGTTGTTGACCGAGCACTTGTTGCCGTTGGCGCCGCAGTTGTCGCCCTGGTAGACGCAGCTGACCTTCTGGTCGGTCTTGCTGATGTCTTCGGTGGGCTGCTTCTGGTTGGTGCACGACGCGACCAGGAAGGTCGAGAGGAACGCGATGAGCGCGATGAGAAGCGGAATGCGATGAACCGTGGGGGAAGGACGCATGTCCAAGCTCCAGTTCTGCCTGATATGGTTCCGGTTCAGGCACCGGTAAAGCATGGTCCGTTACGAAGCCTATTCTCCGCAGCGCCCCATTCTTGTCGAAGTTTCGAAAGCCTGTTGGCCGTCACGTGACGGTCGCAACCATCCTGCCGAGCGAAAAGCACCCTGGCGAGGATGAATGACCCTAACAAGCCATTGCGACCCTGTCAAGTCGCAGACACACGTTACCGAATTCTGGAAAGAAAATTACGTTTCCAAGGAAACAGCGCTGTGCTCAGCCAAAAAGAAAAACCGGCCGATCTCAGAAGTGAGATCGGCCGGTAAGGCCAGGCGAACCTGGCGGCTGAAGGAAGGAGTCTACTGCGGCGTGTCGAAGCGGTGGCAGGAGCTGCCGTCGACCTGCAGCGTGACCGGGATGAGCGTCCCGTCGGTGTCGTGGAACATCTCGACACCGTTCGTCAGGTCGTGGCAGACGCCGCCGTAGTACGACGAGTCGTAGTTGACCGGGTTGGTGCCCCAGGCGAAGTAGAACTTGCTGGGTGCCACGTCCATGTCGATCGGGTCCGACTGGTAATAGCCGGCGGCGTTCCAATTCATGGTGTAGGGCGTCGGCTGGTTCTGCGCCGAGTTCCAGTGCGAGATGTCCTGCAGCGTGGGCGTGTTGCCGGTGGCCGCAATGCTCATGCGGACCACGGCGCGCGGCGGGTTGATGTTCCCGTTGCAGTCCATGTCCACGTTGTCGTCGGGCGTCTCGACCTGCCCGGGATGCACGGACCCGTTGCCGTCGTCGCAGTCGCGCTTCAACGGGTCGGGATCGTTCGGCGAGTAGCCGTCGCCGTCGGCGTCGTAGTCGGGCGCGCTCGGATTGCCGGTGTTGATGAGCGCCGACACCTGGGCGATGAACTGCAAGTTGCAGCCGCCCTGGTTGTTCGAGACGATCACGACCGGCGCCGTGTACTTGGCGCCGCCGCCGTCATCGAAGGTCGCCCAGACGGCAACCTTCTGCGCCAACGTATGGGGGTCGCAGAAGGCGTTGGTCCAGTACGCGCCCTGCGTCGGGTCGCTCGTCGAGGGGTCGAACACGCCGTTGAAGACGAAGGTCGATCCCTTGGTGACTTGCGTCGAGAGCGTGAGGCGCGTCACGCCGTTCTGGGTCCAGTTGGGAGAACCGGTCCAGTTGGACATGTCGAACACGCTGTAGGTATGCGTGCCGGTGCGCTTCGAGACCACGGTCACGGCGAGCGTGCCCGTCGGTCCGGTGCCGCCGCCCGTGCCGCTCGACGACGAGGTCGTGGAGCTGCTGGACGAGGACGAGCTGGAGCTCGAAGTGGTCGTGTTCGCACCGCAGACGCACGGCCCGTAGGCCGAACCCTGGGCGTTGCACACCTGGCCGCCCTCGCAGCCGCCGGGGCCGAAGCAGAAGTCCGACTCGCCGGGGATGCAGAGCAACGTGTCCGAGCAGTCGCACGGCGCGATGAAGCCCGAGCCCTGCACGTTGCAGGTCTGCGACCCGAAGGTCGCGTTGGGGCACGCGCAGAAGTCGCTCTCGTTGGGCACGCACACCTGGCCTCCGCCGGACGCGCCGGTCGAGGTCGTGGTGGTCGTGGTCGACGAGGAGCTGCTAGACGAGGACGAGCTGGACGACGAGGTTGCGCCGCCAGCCCCGCCCGTGCCGTTCTGGCACTGGCAGGCGCCGTAGCCCGAACCGTCGGTGTTGCATACCTCGTAGCCGGTACCGTTGCCACACGAGCACTGAACGCTCTTGCCGGGGACGCATGCGAGACCGCCGGACGCGCCGGTCGAGGTCGTCGTGGACGAGCCCGTGGTGGTTGAGGTGTTCGACGCGCCGCCCGACGACGAGGTCGAGGCATGGCTCGAGCTGCCGGTCGACGTCGAGCCGCCGCTGCCATTGTGGCAGCTGCACTCGCCGTAACCGGAACCGTCGTCCGAGCAGGCCTTGGCGCCCTTACGGTCGCCGCAGCTGCACGCCTCGGTGGTGCCGGGCGTGCATGCCTCTTGGCTACCGCCCGCCGACGAGGAACTCGTCGTGCTGGAACCCTTGGGAGTCTGGTCAACGCAGCCAACGAGGCTGAAGGCGAAGAGCATACCGCACGAAAGCGAACTCATCTGGCGAAACATCATGGTGACCTCCAATGGTCTTTTGGTTTTTGCGTACCTGGTTGTAATGGAACGTTGAACTTCGCCGTATTCCTGTTTTTCAACTCCTGTCATTCGCCGGAATACGGGCTTTTTTAGCGTTCGAATGACCAAGGAAAATACCATAAAATGACCTTTTTGTCAAGGGTAAGGCTAACGGGATTTGCGCCATATTCCCTTCACTCTTAAATTTGGCTATACTAAGCCTTAACTGCTTGAGGTATTGTGGATAAAACCACCTGCTTCAGGAAGTCAAAACCCGTATCCGGGCGGGCCATAAGGCTCACCCGTCCAAACAAAAAAAACGGCCCAACCGCCGCTTGCGCAAAAGATCACGTGTCATTCCCCTGCCGTACCGCTCCGTAACGTACCGGGCGAGACCTCCCGTCAAAGAGGGACCGCCATCGAAAGGAGTCCCAACGGCATCGAGGTTCGACATGAGCTATTCCCACACGCCTCCAGCACTCGGCACCCAAGACGTGGTCGCACGACGCTGGTTCCTCCGGCCGATCGCCCATTGCCCCTGCGGGGCTAGACCAGGCTCACGCCTCAACAGGCGGCAAACTGCCGCACCGCCTGCATCCGCCCCCGGATTTTCCGTGGGGCGGTTTTTTTATGTCGTGCTCGCCGCTTGCCAAGCCGACAGGAATAATGCGCGGAACGCATCCGCCATCTCCTTGTTCTCAACCAAGAACGCCATGGGTGCCTGCTTGACGATGAAGGCCGCCACCATGTCATCCACGATATTGATCTCGCCGGTAAATGGCGCTGAGGCATACGGGAAATACCGGACCTCCCAATGCCGACCCTCAAATTTCGGGATATCGATCCCCGGCTTCACGCATAGGATGGCTTTGCCGCGTAAATTGCGCGTCATGCGCATGCGCTGCGGCTCATCAATCTTCGACAACCGTTGCGTCCCTTCATCGATCGCCGTGAAACTCAAAAACTCCCCCGTCGATTGCATCAGCTCATCCCGTACGCCGCTGATTCCCTCTTCGCCTTCAAAAAACCGCACGGACGGCTTGTGCTCCACCGCGTTGAACAGCGCCATGAAATACGGCATGGCGTTTTCGAGCCGGTGTTTCTTGGCATCAATGTCCAACCGTTCACGCTGCAAAATGCTTTCGAGCCGCGCCGGTGATTCTGCGGTATACGTTACTTTCTTGTCTTCCTCAACGCTTGAAATCAACCCATGTTGCTTAAGCGCTTCGATCGTGGCGTACGTCGTCGAACGGTTGACGCCCGCCTTGTCCGCAATATCCTGCACGCCTGTCGGCCCGAGCTCAAGCATCGCGAGATAGACGCTCGCTTCCTTGTCGGATAACCCAAGTTCGATCAGGCGTTCGGTTGCTTCACGCATAGTCCCAATCTTACCCTATCGACCCTTTGGTTTACGATAGGCAAGGTCGAGCATCGGCATGACGGCACCGAGCGGCAGGCCAACCGCGTTCAATCCGCTTTCAACGAACGCCAGCACGCCACGGACGAGCGGGCCGGACTTTTTGCGGCCCGTTTTCCAAGCCGCGTCCCCGCCCCTCGCATTCAAACAGATCGCCGACGGCAACGCCCGCCGGATCTGGAAATATGATCCCCCAACCAGGCCTTCAGAAATATACTGGTCAAGTGTACTGCCACGCGGGACTCCACGCGAAAACAACTTGGCGAATGGGTACGCCAGGGCGAGCGGCATCCAAGTGATAAACGGCAAACGCGTGGTATGGCCGTCATACGGGAAAACACGGTTCGGAGTTTCCGTAAAAATAAGGAGGCCGCCGGGCTTGAGGCACCGATAGGCTTCACGCAAGATCGGCGTGCGCAATGGCGGAGGCATGTGCTCGAGGACGGCATTAAAGGTGACCACATCGAACGCGCCGTCCTTAAACGGCAGGTGGGTGGTATCCGCAATCGCCGAAAACGAAACTTGCGACGAGCGGCCTTCATCGGCCGCCCTCGACGTCGCAAGTTTGACGAATGCCGGATCCGGTTCGATGCCAGTTACCTGTGTGGCACCGAGATCAAGCAGTAACAACGAGGATGAGCCGCTGCCCGACCCAATATCCAAGACGCGCGCATCGCGCAACGACCCAAACCGTCCAATAAGCGAGGACAACCGCTCGCGGACATAGGATGGGTCTTCACGGCGCATCAGCTCGTCATACCACCAGTCACCTTTGCAGTTAATCAAAGCCCGCAACGTCGCAACGGAATTCGGCGTCTCGAACGGTGGAGGTTCGAGCAAGCGTCCTCCAAGCATCGTGCGACCCTCGACTGACACATGGCGCATGCCCCTCTCATCCTCCACGGTGAGCCCTGCGGACGGCGCCTTCAAACGGGTTATTCGCATATGTCTCACCATCGCGTCAACACGGGCAGTGTCTGTTCGGCCGTCGCTTTCCAAGTGAATTTGGCGGCGCGCGCGACGCCTGCGATGCGTAATTTTTGCTTGAGCCCCGGTTCTTCTGCGATGCGCCGCAAGCAGTCGACAAGCGATTCGGTCTGGCTTGGCGGGAAAAAGATCGCCGCATCATCACAAATTTCCGGGAGGGATGCCGCGTTGGATGAAATGACCGGGCACCCGCACGCCATCGCCTGCACCGGCGGGATGCCGAACCCTTCGTAGAGCGAGGGATGGATGAGCGCTTCGGCGGCGTTCAAGATGTACGGCATGTCCATCTCGGGCACATAACCGAGTTCGAGGATATCGGACTTAACAGTGGATGCCGCGATCTCGCGCTTGATCTCGTCGTAGCCGAATCCCGGGACGCCGATCAATACGAGACGAAACGGGTCACCGACGCCGCGACGGACTTTGAATTCGGTAAAGGCTTTAACAAGCGTCTTGATGTTCTTCTTGGCTTCAAGCCGGCCGACGGCCACAAAAAACGGTTGCGGGATCTGGTAGCGGCGCAAGCGCTCGTCGACGGCTTCGAGATCCTTGATCGGCCGGTAGACGCTATGGTCGATGCCGTTGTAGGTAATGGCGATTTTTTTGGAATCAATGCCATAGGCCTCGACCATCTCGCGTGCGGAAAATTCTGACACCGTGAGGATGCGCGTCGCTTTCTTGGTGATCTCTTTCATCGCATGCTCGTGGATCGTGACTTGGCGCGGCTTGTAGAGCTTGGGCAAACGGTGGAACCCAACGTCGTGCACTGTGATGACGGTTTGCTTGGGCACGTAGCGCGGCAAGGTACTGCCAGGCAACCACAGCACATCGACCTTGCGTTTCTTTAATTCGTGCGACAACCGGAACTGCGTCCAGCCGAACGGCAACGGCCACTTGATGCGGTCCTCATACCAATTTTCCGGCAAGGTCTCGAGCCCGCCGGTCAATACCTGGTTGGAATACAACACCCACGAGTTGCCGTCGCCCGGCGTGAGTTTCTTGAGCTCTTGGATGACGTGCCAGGCATACCATTCCACGCCCGTCTTGGTGGGCTTGTTGGCGCGTGTGGCTTCAATCCCGATCAGCATACGGATGCCGAAAGTATAGCATGGTTGACAATCCCTGCGGCGGAGGAATACCGTTTTGGCGGAGGAAGCATGCGCACCTTGAAGGAACTCGAAGAACGGTATTTCACCCCAGGCAGGAGCCACGTCGTGGCGTTCGGCAACCGGGTCTGCGCCACGCTGTTGGAACCGTTCCAACAGGCGCAAGACGAATGCGTCGACAAGCGGCCGGGCATCTGCTGTTCGCCGACCTGCGGGCTGCGTCCCGTATTGGTCGCGTCGTATGACCATTACTTCGTGCACGACATCAAGCCGGAAGGTATACGTTGCGTGCTCCGCGAAACGCGCCAGCGCAATGAGGTCCGATGCCGGACGAAACTCATCTTCGTCGACTCGCGGCTCGAGGTCGAGTTGCATGCCCATCTCTTGGGACAGCTCCGGACGCATCGGGCGAGCATCGTCGCGCAGCCCGGGTTCCGCTTCTTCGCCGCCTTCCGTGGCGAGCAGCTCTGGACCGCCAGCTTTTCTTTGCACCGTTACAGTAATCCTCCACCCTCCGTGGACTGACGTCCGTCGACGTCCCACAAACAAACATCCGCCCGGCAATTGCTCGCCGAGCGGATGTTTTAAGACCGAGTTTTTTGTTTAGAGCGCGTTCAAGGCCGCCGTCGTCTTGGGACCGACCAACCCGGCCGCCGCGTCAGACGAGGAAGAAATGAAACCCTTCTCTAACTGGAATTTGATGACGAGGCCCTTGGTGATAGAACCGAAGTAGCCGGTGACGTGGCCAGCGGCCGTCAAACCATAATGCTTGGCCAAGAGGGTCTGCAACGCCGTCACGCCAGCGGAACTCATGCCAAAGGTCAAGCCGAGCGGGACGGTCGCAGTGCTGGCAGCACGCACCGGAGCCGAGGCCGGGACAGTCGTCGTCTTGGTGGCGGGAGCAACTTTGACGGGAGCCGCCGGGATTGGCGCCTTGGCTTCCGCTGAAGCCGCCGCTTGAAGCGATGGGTCTAGCGATGACAAGGCCGCCGTGACACTCGCTCCGCCTTTCTTCAAGCTCGGGATCAAGGCAACGAATGCCGCCCGCCCGCGAGCAACCGTCTTTTGGTAGGAGTGGACGGCCGAAGCAGTGCCGTATGCACCATAGCCGCAATACGGCAGCGTCATGGCTGTCCATGCGTCATCGAGGACGGTCTTATAATTCTGGATCGCCGCTTGGGCGCCAGCCGACGAGGCGTATGGCGCGATATCTTTTTGGTATTGTGCCGTCGCGCTGGCGTGCAAGCCGTTCGTCGTGGCGTTGACGCAGCTCGAAGCCGGCGGATTCGCTGGGATAGGAACCGTGTCTGCCAAGGCCGGCAACGCTACCAGCGCACCCAAAAGGACAGTGGCCGACACCAAGACGCGAAGTGAAGAAGAAATCTTAGTAGGCATATGTCGAGTACTTTTAATCCTACCGAAGAATCCGCTATCTGTCACATCCTAAGGGGTTTTTGGCTAATTTTAGGAATTTTTCGTCTCCCTGTTCCAAGCCTCGAATCCGCCGGCCAGAACCCGCACATCCGTATAGCCAAGACGGCGTAAAACCTCCGCGGCACCGACCGCGCGATGCGCCGTCGCGCACAACAAGATGATTGGTGCTGCTTTATCGGGCAAAACCATCGGAGCGTAGTGCTCGATCTGGAAATTCGGGATGTGGATCGACCCGGGAATGAACCCTTCGTCGAGCTCCTCGGCATCGCGCACGTCAACAATGGCGACAGGCTTTCCCGCCGCGACCAGCGCACGCAATTCATCCGGCGAAACATTCGGCTGCATGCGCCGAGGCTATCACGCAATTTCCTCCCACGGCAAACCCGCTTTGCCGAAATGCCCATACGCGGCCGTCTGTTGGAAGATGGGACGGCGGAGGTTGAGGCGTTCGATGATCGCCGCAGGACGAAAATCGAATTCATGCAACGCGGCCGACGAAATCGCTTTTCCGTTTTCATCGACAGCTTCAACCATCACGGGTTCCGCACGGCCGATGGCATACGCGACGGACACGAGACATTCTTTTGCGAGTCCGCGAGCAACGAGGTTCTTTGCGACGAAACGCGCCATATACGCCGCCGAACGATCAACTTTGGTCGGGTCTTTTCCGGAGAAGGCACCGCCGCCGTGCGGCGCAAGACCGCAATAGGTATCAACCATGATCTTGCGGCCGGTGAGCCCGGTGTCAGCCGCGAACCCGCCAAGGACAAATGCGCCAGTTGGGTTGATGAGGATTTCAAAATCTAAATTGTCGTCCTCGAGGGAGTCCGACGACCGAAGGACCTTCAGATTATTTGAAGATCCTTCGCTTTGCTCGAGGATGACATTTTTTATCAACTTCCCCACCAACTCCCTCCGGATTTCCTCCTGTGAAATTTCTTCCGCATGCTGCGTGCTCACCAGGATCGTTTTGGTCTTCCCCTCTTTCATCGTGACTTGCGTCTTGCCGTCGGGACCGAGCCACGGCAACGAACCATCGCGCCGGAGTTCTTCAAGCCCTCGCGCGAGTGCGTGCGCCAGCACCACCGCACGCGGCAAAAATTCCGGCGTCTCATCGGTCGCGTAGCCATACATGATGCCTTGGTCACCTGCGCCACCCGTATCAACGCCCTGCGCAATGTCCGGCGACTGCTGCACGATGTTCGTGATGACGCGCAGCGGATCAGAATACCCGATCTCAGAATAGACGCGACGGCCGATGGCTTCAGCATCGACCACACCATGGCTCGTGACTTCGCCACAGATGACGAGCAGCCCATGGCCACCAAACGTTTCGACGGCGACGCGCGACAACGGGTCTTGCGCGAGATACGCATCAAGGATTGCATCAGAGATCTGATCGCACACTTTATCGGGATGGCCCGACGTCACGGACTCGACGGTAAACGTAGCAGGACGGTACATCATACAAACAAAATCGCTCCCGGTCAGAGAGCGTCGTCAATAATTATCTCTCCCCAATGGGGCTGGAATTCGCACCTTATCGCTTGTCATCCTGGACTCGATCCAGGATCCATCCGACAGGTTGCGGGCGAAGCACGGGCCAGGTCCCTTGCACAACTTCGCACTCTTGATAGGTCTTCAATTGTGTTTAGATCTTAGAACACGCAGGACGAGATAGCAAGCCATGCTATACTTTGCATCAATGAACCGTTACACGCGAAAAAAACTTTGGATCTTCCTGCCTTTAAGTATCTTGCTCCTGCTTATCATTGAAGGCATCGCGATTAAAGATCTCATTGACTTACCTTCGCTGCTCTTTCATCCGACATACTCGCCGCTCATTTGGATAATCCCGTTAATAGACATCGTGTTCGTATTACTATTACGACATTTCTTTATCACATCAGGAAACTTTCTCGTCGGAGCGGCCGGAGAAGATGCGATCGGCAAACAATTACAAAGACTCTCTCCGAATTATTACATCCTTGAGAACCTCGTCCTGAATAAAAAGCATGGGAATATCGACTTCGTCGTCATTGGGCCGAAAGGCGTTGCAGTCGTAGAAGCAAAAAGCCATCGGGGGTCATTCTATTTTTCTAACAATGAACTCAAACGACGAGGATACCCACTTGAAAAAGACTTCGTTCGGCAAGTCAAAGGTCAAGCACGCGAACTCCAGAGCCTCTTGCACGCAAAGTTAAAAAATTTCGTCCCTGTCACTCCATTCATCGTTTTCTCATCGAGCTATGCCAAGATAAAATTTGGCATGAAGCCGCTTCCGGGCACGAACGTCACTGTAGTGAAAGTGGATTGGATAAATAATTGCATCGTGGGACAAAAAGGCGTCTTTCTAAGCAAGACAGAAATCAAAAAAATCGTCGATATCCTTTCGCCGCACCAACAAGACTGATCCCAAAACGACAATTGACGGAATCCCCCATCCGGCTTACGTTCTGTTTGGAGGTAAAAGACATGAACTGTTCCTTCGAAGACGTGAAATCGGCGTGCTTCGGAGACCGATCGTCCGTTGCACACATGACCTATGGCGAGCCGGCCACGGGAAACCAGCTCACGCTGCTCGCGTCGTGGCTCAAAGGGATCCACATCTCCGGGCCCAAGGCCGATGCCCACATCCACGCATTGCGCGCACAAGGCTACCGGCCGATGCTGCAGGTCGTCCACGACTTCCGCTTTAACTGCGAGGTCCTTGCCGAAAACGTGCTGCCCATCGTGCGTACGTCCCGCGTCATCCAACAGGCGCAAGCCCGGTTCAATTGCTGGCTCCTGCTGCCGCACGACTACATCCTGGTCCTCGGGTACCTGTTGCAAAGCCTGCCGGGGAAACGCCATTTGCAGCGCGGCGAAGGTGGCGCGGAATACGCTTTCACCGTCAAACCCGGACAGCTCCTCGCGACGTTGACCACGGCCCACGAACCGCTGCCGCATGTCATGATCGCCTGACATATTCTCACACGGATTCTCACACGGACAGCACATGCTGTCCGTTTGATATCCGGGAAATTGACGGCGGCCGGGGCTTCGCCTAATCTTCCCGCGGGAGGAACCATGGGAATCCAAGACGACCTCTTCGACAAGGCCTATCTCACGTGCTTTGAGAAGGGGCCGATCACGAGCATCACCTACGGCGAACCCGAACGCCGGATCGCCGTCCCGATCCTTGAAAAGCACGCGACGCTTTTCCCGCCCGGCCTGCGCTTCCAAATCGAGGCGCGGGACAAACTCCACGGACACTACGCCGCGATGGTCGCGACGTACGAACAAACCTTCCCCTGCGACCTCGTCCCGACCGACCGGTACTGGTCCAGGACGGGATCGACCCAACGCCGCCTCCGCAACGCCCACCTGGGCTTCTGCTTCCTCACGCTGCCGGCCTTGAAGCTGGCCTTGAAGGAATTCTGGCGCCGCACCTCCGGCCGCAAGCGCGTCAAAAAGACGATGGCCCGCGGCACCTCCTACATCTTCGAGATCAAACGCGGCGAACGCTTCTCAGAACTCACCGTTAGCCACGCCGCCGCGATATTCGAATCATTGGTCAGCGAATGACCACACACCTCAACGGGCAGCCAAAAAGCTGCCCGTTTTATTTTTCCCTGACGCCGAACTATTTCTTGTTCTTCTTCGGTTTCTTCACGTTCTTCTTTTGCGCGTTGTTTCCTTTGGCCATAGTGGAGGGGTTAGAGAATATGAGGGGAGTATAGCACGGAATATTTTCAGTTCGCGTACTCCAAAGCTTTAATCTCACGCTGGATCCTCGTACCCGCACTGTCTTTCTCCGACTCAAGATCATACCGAGATTGCAGATTCATCCAAAAAGCTGCAGAGGTTCCGAAGTATTTTTCAAAACGGAGCGCCGTGTCGGCAGTGATCCCGCGAATACCATGGATAATTTCGTTGATACGACGGGGTGATACATGCACGTCCATCGCAAGACGATATTGGCTGATCTTAAAAGGGATGAGAAATTCCTCATGAAGAATCTCACCCGGATGAATGATCTTTAGTTTCTTGGTAGCCATATTATTTGTGGTAATCAGTTATTTCTACGTCGTGTGCATTCCCCTGGTGCCAACGGAAGCAGATTCTCCATTGATCGTTGATCCGTATGCTGTGCTGGCCAGCTCTGTTTTTAGTGAGTTTCTCAAGATGATTGCCTGGCGGGACCTTCAGATCGTTCAGCGTTGTAGCGGCATCGAGCATCAGCAGCTTTCGATACGCCGTCCGATGGATATCCGGCGGAAGCCGACGTGGCGGTTCCCGGGACATGAGCTTGGCCGTGTCCTTGTCACGATAGCTTGAAATCATGCGTAGGAGCATATAGTAACGCATAGCGTTACTATATGTCAAATCTCAGACTAGAGTAGTCTAGAAATACAAAACGCGGCGTGCGCCGCGTTGAGTAAAAGGATTAGAGAGGGCGCTCGTAGAAGTGGACGGAGATGTGATTCTCGAACACACCGGCCGCCTTGAGGGCGACGCACATCTTTTCGGAGAATTCGTTCTGAATGATCCGATAGCCGTAGACCCGTTCCCACAACCGTTCCACGTGATTTGCGGCCGTGCAGAAACAGTTGAGAATATCAGCACTGACGGCATTTCCCAAAAGAACGGACCGCGCCGCCTCCTCTTCGGACAGTTCGACGAGTTTCTTCACCTCTTTGTCACCATTTGGCCGCGTGCGGCCGATGAGCTTGTCCATAGCATTTGCCTCCATACAAACAAAACGCCTCCAATGTGGAGGCTCATGAATTATCTTCCCCCACCGGGGTCGGAATTGGCACCACGTCTTTCGACAGGTTGCCGGCGGGTCACAGGGCCGAATCCCTCACCGCACTCTTGATAGTCTGAAGTTGTACTGGCTTTTGTTTTTCTGTTGGCTGTAGTTCTCTTTTACAGTATTTTGAGGGGATTGTCAATGATCGACGGAACTAATGAAAAAAACAAAATTGGACACGGGCCTTTATCCGACTTATTGTGATTACTAGATATGAAAATCGTGAAGACATATTCCTTTAAAAAGGGTGAGGAGTTTCTCAAAAAAAATCATCCGCGTGAGCTACAAGAAATTCTAGATGCGATAGAAGACTTAGATGCTACATCGTGCCTAACAAAAGAGAGTCAAGAAAAAACAATGAAGGGTCGGCTATTATTTTCTCCTTCTGATCTCAACAACAAATTAAAAACTGTTTATCACAAAAAAGGTTGGACTAAGGCCGCTAACGCAGGGAAAAAGAAAATATACTCAGAGCCGCGCCATGCATTTGGCGGAGGAAGATTTAGAGAAATGGACGGAATCAAAAATAAGGTAGGCCTGGAAGTCCAGTTCGGTAAATATGCCTTTATGGGATATGACATCTTTTCCAAGATGGTCATTTTTCGGAATCTTAAATACATCGACTGCGGAGTAGAAATAGTGGCTGGCCAGGAGCTCGTAAAACAAATGTCCACTGGGGTATCTTCTTTCGATCAACTACTCATTGATTTTGAACATAGGGGCGAGGCTGATATTGACTGCCCTGTTTTTGTCATTGGAATCGGTCTCACTGATGAAGAAAAAGAAAATGCGCAAAAACTAACAAAACTTTTTAAGACTGATAAAGAAAAGGCGCTCCGGACAATCGGTATTTTAAAATCCTATAGCGGTACGTTGCCCGGCCCAAAAAAAGAAGTGTCCGATCTCTAAAGTTCAAGCCTCTTGGAATAACCCCAAGTTAGAATAGTGTGTGTTCAACTCCAAAATCTTTTTCGATTTATCAGGATCATAAACAGGTGTATCTAAAGGTCGTGTTTTCAGTGAACCCGCTAAGGCACTTTTTATTCTTTTTTCCGCGATTTTAATATACTTCTCTTCTACATCAGCCCCCGCACTGCGTCGTCCATTCTTGAGAGCGGCGACGCAGGTTGTTCCGACCCCGAGGAAGGGATCGACAACTAAATCATCTTTACGCGTCATTGAGAGCACTAAGCGTTCGATGAGACTAACCGGAAACTGACAGGGATGGTCGGTTTTTTCGACATGATTGCTTTTGACATTAGGTATTTCCCATACATCCGAAGGATTTTTTCCTAAAGGATTACCCGAAAGCTTACCCTTGTTTGGACCTTTAAAGGCTTTTTTCCCAGGGTATTTTTGAGGCACGCGGATCGGGTCCAGATTGAAAAAATAATCGTCACCCTTCGTGAACCAGATTATGGTCTCATATCTTCCAGAAAACCTTTTGGAAGCGTGCAGACCGTGACCAAAGTGCCACACCATTCGATTTCGCATCTTCATCCCGAGGCCATCAAAAATAGGATAAAGCAAAATGTCGAGCGGAACTATGGAGCCATTATCAACATAATTTCCAACTTGCCAACAAATGCTTCCGCTGGGTTTAAGAATCCGATGACACTCCCCTATTACGGCCTCCTGGAACTCAAAGTATTTCTCCAGCTTTTGCCGCTTTTCGTACTCTTTACCGATATTATAGGGAGGAGAAGTAACAACAAGCTGAGCCGACTCGTCGGGTATCTGTCTTAATAGCTCTAAACAATCTCCCGAGAAAAGAGTTACCTGATTTTTCTTACTGAAAGAGTCGCCGATCATATTTGTAATAGTAGCAAGCGCGAGGCAGCTACACTACAAGTGTAGATCCGACAAAAATGGAACACAAGACGCAGGCTGTGGATAAAACACCTAGTCGCATCTTCCAAGATATATTCTTCAGACCAACTTATGTTTTTTCTGTATTAACTTTATAATTTGGTGAATCACATTCCTAGCATCCTCAGCCACTTGTGAAAGGTATTCCACAGTAAGTGGCTTATTACCTGTTTTGCCCCCAAGGAGTGATAGCTCCCCATCTATACTCTGGACACTAATCGCGTGAGCCAACAAATTACGTTCTTTAACAACTTTATTTATTTCCGCGACAATCTTCTTATCCTCGATGAGCAGGTCGGCCAAATCAGCAACTACCCCAAAAGTCTTTTTATCTAAAAGCTTGTTCACAATTTCCTGATTTGCTTGAAATAAACCTCCGTCCAGTCTAACGAACTCTCCAAGCAAATATTCCGCTGCAGTGCTTAGAGCGATTGCCCGGCCATATCCTTGCAAAAGCTTTTCGTCCTTTTCGATCGGCAACTGCAGAGCCATGCTATTTTATTATGAGCTAAATATCGATCGTTTATATGACTCCAAATTCTCCAACGCTATCCCCGTCCCCTTTGCCACACAAAGTTGCGGCGTATCCGCGACAAACACCGGCACGCCCGTTGCTTCCGAAAACAACCGGTCCAAATTCCTCAACTGTGACGATCCGCCGGACAGCACCATCCCCTTTTCCATCACATCCGCCGACAACTCCGGCGGCGTATTATGCAAAACGTCTTTCACGGCTTCGATGATGCCCTGCAGCTCGTGTTGCACCGCATCCGTAACATCATCCGAAGTGACCGTGATGATGCGCGGCAAACCGGTAATCATGTCGCGGCCTTTGGCTTGCATCTCGAGTTTTTCTTCCAAATACAAGGCCGACCCGATGCGGATCTTGATCTCTTCTGATGTTCGTTCACCGATGGCCAAGCCGTACTTACGGCGCACGTGTTCTTGGATCGACAAGTCGAGTTTGTTCCCTCCGATGCGGACCGAGCTGGACGCCACGATGCCGCCAAGTGAAATCACGGCGATTTCGCTGGTGCCGCCGCCGATGTCGATGATCATGTGGCCGCTGGCCGAGCCGATCGGGATTTCCGCGCCGATGGCGGCCACGACCGGTTCTTTGATGATGTAGGCGGCGCGTGCGCCGGCAGAAATCGTGGCGTCGATGACCGCGCGGCGTTCGGTGGACGTGATGCCGCCAGGAACCGCGACCATGACTTCCGGACGGAACAAGCGCATGCCACCCAAAGCTTTGTTGATGAAATAGCGCAGCATCGCTTCCGTGGTGCGATAGTCCGCGATCACGCCGTCTTTGAGCGGACGCTTGGCGACGATCGTATCCGGCGTGCGGCCGAGCATCTCCTTGGCTTCCTTGCCGACGGCGAGCACGCGTTTGTCGGCGAGCGAAATCGCCACGACCGATGGTTCGTTCAAAACAATCCCCTTCTTAGGGATATAGACAAGCACCGTCGTGGTGCCCAGGTCGATGCCGATTTTTTTTGAGAACATGTATGTATAAAAATTGTCGTTCCGAGCGAAGTGATAACGCAGCCGAGGAACCTATAGGAAAATTATTCCTCATGGATCCCTCCGCTTCGGCCGTCAGACGGCCTTCGGTCGGGATGACGGTCGGGGTTCAAAGTGGCGACGATGGCGACCTTATCACTTCCACGAAATATTGAACACTTGGTCTTGCAATGAGTCCGTGACGTACTCATACCGCGCATCGCCAAACTGGTTCGCGGCTTCTGATGGCACTGCGGATGTGATGTTTTTACCGAATGAGAGGTCGAGCGTCAACTGCGTTTTGTCGGCACCGGCTTGCTTCGGCCATTGCAAGGTATACGCGCCGTTCGTGACCGAGTCGCCGACCGCTTGCGGAAGTTTATAGGTGAACGACATCGTCCCCGTCTGGCCGGGTTGGACCACCCAATAGGTGCCGAAGACGCTCTTGCCGAGTTCTTTGGTGACATCAACTTTTGTCTGCGCGCCGCTTGTTGAGACGAGCTGGCTGCCGTCCGGCACGTAGATGCGGACATAATCCTGATAACGCGTGTAGCGCCAGGTGATGACCTTGTTGGTGTTCGTGTAGGTGAGCGTGACCGTGGCCGTGACGTTGTTCGGGTCTTGGGCGTTGAGTTTGTACGTCACTTTTTTCGCCATCACGCCATCCGTCTTGAGCGCGGCCAGGTTGGCGTCGACGACTTGGAGGTAATCGTCC
>JBAQQZ010000002.1:0-10237 GCA_049295615.1 Patescibacteria group bacterium | reverse complement strand
TTGCACCAACGTCGTTTTCATCAACATATAAGTCGCACGACGCGATGCCGTTGACCGAGCTGGCACTTGCGATGAAGGTGGTCGGCGTACCGGCGTCCACGCTGACTGGCGACACGGAACCGATGCTGGGCGCCGCCGCGAGCACAGGGGTCAAACTCAAAAGCCAGGCTGCCGCAGCTACGACAGGCAACGAACGAAAGACATTTTTGGACATATGGCGACAGGATAGCGCGAAGGAGCCGAAACCGGAAACCTCATGACGGAACAAAACATCCGGCGGTTGCCGGATGTTTTGCGACAAACAGCCTCGCTTATTGTTGAGGCAATGTTTGCTGGATTTGGTCGCGCGAGTCCCCTGGCGCTGGCGCAAACTGGACGCTCGTGATCGCCTGGAACTGTTCCAAATTCTTCACGATGACCGGCTGGATCGCCGCTTCGACGGCCGACACGCCTGCCCAGCCGTTGAAATCAATATCGAGCATCACGTAGGCCGTATTTCCGACCACCTTGAAGTACACGATGTTGGCATGCGGCGGACCACCACCCGCGGGAAGTGACACGACCGCCGCTTGTGCCGCGGCGCGCATCTGGTCATCGCCGGGATTGGTCGTCGTCGTGTACGCGACGTAGACGACCGAAGCTGCTGGGTCCGCGCCCGTTCCCTCTTGGGAAAACTGTGCCTCGCGTTGCATGTAGGTCGGAATATCCTGCGGAACAAAATACGTGACCATGCTCGCCGGAGGCGTTGTTGCCACAGGAGGCGCGGTTGGCGCGGGAGTCGGGACGGCCACAGGAGGCGCGTTTGTCGGCGTTACGTTCGTGTTCGTCGTGGTTGCAACTTGGGACGAACAGCCTGCGCCAAGGAGGATCAAGGCGCCGGCCAAAAAGAAGACATTGCTTGGTTTGCGGAAGTTGTAATTCATGCGACCAGCGTAGGTCGGTTCGAAAGGTTCGTCAACCAATCCAAACAAAAACCTCCCCGATTGGGAGGTTTTTGTTTGGAGCGGGTAGAGGGAGTCGAACCCTCATTTCGTCCTTGGCAAGGACGCATAATAGCCGCTATACGATACCCGCTAAATTGTGCGGAAAGACTATCAGATGCCTCATTCATGCGCAAGGGTCGTAGCACAGACCCGTATGGGCGTGGCATTCTCGCCACGCTTTTTTTGCATAAAAAAAATCCGATCATGCAGATCGGATTCTTTGGTGGGCCCGGCTGGGATCGAACCAGCACGCCTTGCGGCCGGGGATTTTAAGTCCCCTGCGTATACCATTCCGCCACGGGCCCTTATGCGCGTTTCTTGTTCTTTCCTCTATGTGTCAGCTGTAAACTATGACATTTAGGACACGAAATACGCAAATTCTCCAAACGATTGCCGTATCGCACCCCATTAACCAGATGGTACATGAAAAACAAATGGCAAAAAAACACGTATACGATGCCGCCAAGAGCCTGGTGTGGGAAATTACGCGGCTCTTATTGACAATAAGGGCCAGAGGATTATACTTGATATAGCCCATAGGGGTACCCCCTATGTCAATACCCCTATCCATATCCAATACATAGCCCTATCACTATGGTCGACCCAAAGATCAAAGCGCGTGCCTTGCACCGCACAAAAATCATCAAAGGACAGCTCGAAGGCCTGATCAAAGCCATCGAAAAAGAGTCGTACTGCCACTCGCTGCTGATCCAGTCGCTTTCGATCCAGCGCTCCCTCAAAAGCCTGGATCACTTGTTGCTTGAAAGCCACCTAAAGATCCACGTGGTTGAGCAGATGCAGAAGAAGAACGAGCAGGAAAAAGCAATCAACGAACTGTTGAGCGTCTATACCCTCACAACCAAGACTTGATACCCCATGTAACCACCTATCGGCGTATGGCATCCTTCAGTACCAACCTGAAAAATAACTGGAAATCAGGGCTTACCGTCTCCTTGGTCGCAATGCCGCTTTCGATTTCGCTGGCAGTTGCTTCAGGCTCGACGCCACTCGTCGGCATCATCACGGCTGTCTGGGCCGGACTCATCGCCTCGATCTTTGGCGGGAGCAACTTTAACGTCGTCGGTCCCACGGGTGCGCTGTCCGGGCTGATCGCCGCGTTCGTGGTCGCGCACGGCACCAGCAGCCTGCCGGTGCTCACCATCCTGGCCGGCGGCATGATCCTGGTGGCCTACGCACTACGGCTGGAACGCTATCTAATCTTTATCCCGTCGAGCGTCATCCATGGGTTTACGCTGGGCGTCGCGCTCGAGATCGGATTCCAGGAGTTCAATTCGGCTTTCGGCCTATACGGCTTGCCGGCGCATACGAGCTTTTTCGCCAACTTGATGGAATCATTCCGGCACGTGGCGCAAGCGTCGGCTCCCGCCGTGGCGGTCTTCGCGGTTTTCCTTGCATTGCTGTTCATCTTGCGTCGCATCTTCCCCAAGATCCCGGGCGCGCTACTCCTGTCACCGGTGGGCATCCTGCTTGGCTACCTAACGACCGTGGGCGCAATTCCTGCGCTCAAGCTGGCGACCCTGGGCAGCGTGTTCGGCTCGATTTCCTTCCGCCTGTTTCAAGCGCCTCAACTCCAATTTTCGCCGACGCTCATCGTCACCGCGGCAGCCGTTGCCCTCGTAGCTATCTTAGAGACCATGTTGTCGGCAAAAATTTCCGACGGGATGACGCACACCAAACATAACGAACGCAAGGAAATGCTGGGCCTTGGTTTGGCCAACATCGCCTCCGGCCTCGTCGGCGGGATTCCAGCAACGGCCGCGCTTGCGCGGACATCGCTGAACATCCGGACCGGCGCCACCAGCAAAGTATCGGCTGGCCTGAGCGCGGTCTTCTTGGCGTTGATCTCGTTTTTCTTCCTGGTCTACTTCCGCTATATCCCGATGGCGGTGATCGCATCGATCCTGGTTTTCGTCGCCATAAGCATGGTCGAGAAAGAACACTTCATCCGTTTTTACCACTTCCAGCGCTCCGGATTCTGGATCTCGCTCGCCGTAGCAGCTGTCACGTTCTATAAAGATCCCATCAGCGGCATCGTATTCGGTACGGCACTCTCGCTCATCTTATTCATCGAAAAATTGTCCCGCGGCCAATTCGACCTCAAGCTGAATACGCTTGAGGGAGGCATCGTCAAAAGCGCCTCCGGCGATCAGCTTGCGGAGATGGATGTGCGTGCTGATATCCTGCTGTATTCCATCAAGGGGAAACTCGCATACATCAACAGCCGCGCGCATGTCAGCCGTTTTGAGGGCGGGTTGGCAAAATACAAAATTGTCATCCTGCGGCTGCGCAGCATGTACTTCATCGACCTGGACGGCGCCGAGGCGCTGGATGAGATCATCAGCCTGGTCCAGAAGCGCGGGCAGCAGATTTGCCTGACGAGCCTCAACAGCAATGCAGCGGCGTTTCTTGAGCAGGTGTCCCCGGGATACCGCCAACTGAAAGAGCGGGGCCTCGTCTTCGCCAAATCGGAAGAAGCATTGCGGCATTTCGGCGCCAACACCGACACGCCGATGCTTACAGGTAAGCCTCACTATGCAAAAACCTAAACTTAGCCGCGAGGAATTCCTCCGAGCCGTCCAAGGGCAATTGGAAAACCTGAAGGCGGAACTCAAGCGCCTCCATGGCGAGCCGCCCTGTTTTTTTGCCATCGATGTCTTAACGGTGCGATCCTGGACGTTGGCCAAAAGGGAAGAAGTGAGCATCTCTTTGCGCGCAAACGCCGCACGAGCGGAAGAAATGGTCGACCAGGCCAAGTCCGAACTCCTTAAACTCTGCGCGTTGTCAGGCGCCCCTCCCGAAGAACATCCCCTGCCGGATATCGTTTTTCTGGGTCAGATCCGCGAGGACCTGGCGGCATACGAGAGCGTGCTCAATTTTGTGCAGGCGGAACGGACGGCAGTTCCTCAATCCTCTTGCTCGGTTCCCACATCACGCTAGACAAAAAGCCGACGCGACCAGAATCCATGAGCGCCGGGTAAAACTCACGCAGGATCTTTTCGGCAAAATCACGCAAGCCGAGTGAACGCGCGACTGCCTGGCGGTAGTCGAGGCCCGGCGAACGGTACGGGATATTGGTACATACGAGCGCATCGTGGCCGATCGGCTCGTTGGCGAGATTTTTTTCGATCAGTGATCCCGCGACACGGATGGACTCAGCCAGGTTCGGATCCGCGTCATTGATGATGAGTGCCAGGTTCGCGAGCGCCAGCCAATCAAAGCTCTGCCCCACGGCAATGACGCGTTCATCGTGCTGCTTCTCCTTCAGATTGCGGGGGTTCTGTTTGAGGTCCTGGACGTGTGTGGCATTCCCGAACAAAAAGGGCACCAAGTCCTTGCGCACCGCCTCAGGCGTCTCCGGAAACAACCGGCCGATCTCGAGCAGCACCTCCTCCTCTGTTTTCCCGATCAGCATTTCACCCGACAGGTCGCCAGTCGCGCCATGCAGTATCAGAAGGTCCTGGTCGGTCTCGACGCCTGCGACGACCGCCGTCAGTTCTTCGCCAAAAACGAACGCCAAGTTCTGCTGGAGCCTCTCCGCATGTGCGCGGGCGGCTTTCGTATCATATTTCCATCCCGCACAGCCGAGATGCGCATCGCTCGCGCTGTAATGGTAGGTGATGAACAAGAACGTACGGCTTCCTTGCGAGAGCGCCGTCTCCGTCCAATGGCGGACGCGGCCCAAAAAGCTGGGCCACCATGCCTCAAACTTGCCGCCGATGGCCCGGAATGGCTTGATCAAACCGATCGGCGTGCCGGTCATGAGCGAAAAATTCACCCGGCCGTCCATGCATTTGATGCAGCCGAAAAATGTCGGATGCTTTGCCCAATAGCGGAGGCGCGCGGTTTCCGCTTCGACGTATTTCGCCGACTGTTCGGCATTTAGCTTGAGGACACGTTCTTTGATCGATGGCATAGGGCGATAGTATTAGGCGGCGGCATCCAACTGGTCAAGTTCGGTGCGCAAGGCATGCAACTCGGCTTCACGCGTGTCGAGTTCGTCGATCCGCGACAGCTGGACGTTCCGGATCACATGGAATGGGATGGTCTTGTTCTCATACAACACGTCATTATGCGGGATCTTCTCATCGAGCATCTGCGCGACATCGATCAGCAGTGCGCGCGTTGATTCGACCTGCTCAAGCCCTTGTTCGATGGTTTTTTTGACGTCGGCGACGGTCGGTTCGCGTTCAACGGACGATCCTGGTGTCGGGGCAAAAATTTCTTTCATACTTAGTTGCTGCCGTGCAGCTGGCTGTTCAACCACGCCAAACGCGAGTCGCTGTCTTCCGGAATGTTCTCGAGGAGCTGGCGTATCTTCTCGCCTTCAGTGTTGAGGAATTGGACGCGCGCCGTGACATCATGCGCTTTCTGGGCGATGGCGCGCAGCGTGGATGCTCGGTGGGTTTGCGGCACGGACGACAGTTGCCGCGCGGCGGGATTGCTTTTCGGCATCATAGGTCGCACACAGCCTAACCCATCCAAAAAAATTTGGCGAGGCGCGAAAATGACGAACCCCGCCTCGATGAGCATCGGACGGGGTTCAACGTGAAGAAACGGCAAGCGCCGTGGGCCGGACGGTCTCCGGTTCATCGCCCTCCAGCTGGGGCATGCGCAAGGCGTTACAAAAGAGGCACTCACTCGCCACGAGCCGTTCGCCGCGCGTCACGAGCAGGCGCGAGTTCTTCTTCCCGCAGTGCGGACACGCGTCCCAACGGGAGATGAATGGCTCAACCATCGTCGGCATCGACGGACGGCCGAAGGCCGAGGGGTTGCAGGGCACCGCAGCCGCGAGCGCACGGTTGCACCGCGGGCTGCCGCAAGACCCTTCAAGCAGGATGTGCGCATCACCCGCGACATACCACGCACCGGCAAACGTCAGGCGCCCGCAGGTAGGGCACGTCTCATCTGATGAAAACTCAATGCACTTTGCACGCTCATACATGGGTGCCCTCCTTTCCGGGGTCAAAGGTCCGCTTCCAATAGATCACACTTTCACTCCCGCGACAAGCCTCCAACCGAAAGTGATACACTGGGCACCATCTATGCCTTCGACGCTCCAAAAGCTCCTCAAAAAACTCGGGCCCGGATTCATCACCGGCTCATCCGACAACGACCCGTCAGGCATTGCAACCTACACCCAGGTCGGGGCGCAATTCGGCTTCGGGATGCTCTGGACCGCGTTCTTCTCGCTCCCACTCATGTTGGCCGTGCAAGAAATGTCCGCACGCATCGGCATGGTCGCGGGCGACGGCGTGACGGCCGTCTTGCGCCAAAAATACCCAAAATACCTCCTCTGGATTTTCGTGACGCTCTTGCTCATCGCCAACACCGTCAACATCGGTGCTGACCTTGGCGCGATGGCAGACGCGGCGCATTTGCTCATTCCGGAAGCGCCGTTTGCCGTGTTGGCGATCCTCTTTACGTTCGTCATCTTAATCCTCGAGATCTTCCTCACCTACAAGACCTACTCCCAAGTGCTCAAATGGTTGTGCTTGAGCCTCTTGAGCTACGTCGTGACGGCCTTTATCGTCACAAGCAACTGGCCAATGCTGCTTGCCAATACGGTCTTGCCGCATGTCGAGCTGACGCGCAACTTCATGCTGGCCGTGGTCGCCGTCCTCGGGACGACCATCTCACCCTACCTCTTCGTGTGGCAATCACACGAGGAAATCGAAGAAGAAATTTCCGAAGGGCGTGTGAACTTGGCGCAACGCAAAGGTGCAAAAAAGAATGAAATCCATGACATGCGCATGGATACGGTCATCGGCATGTCGTTCTCGCAAATCGTGACGTTCTTCATCATCTCGACGGCCGTCATGACGTTCTTTGTCCATGGGTTGCATAACATCCAAACCACGGCCGATGCGGCACGGGCACTGACGCCGCTCGCCGGGCCGTTTGCGGCCTATGTCTATGCCATCGGGATTATCGGTACGGGGCTGCTCGCGATTCCCGTCCTGTCGGCTTCTGCCTCGTATGCTTTTGCTGACGCTTTCGGCTGGTCTGAAGGGCTCTACAAAAAATTCCGCGAAGCCCATGGCTTTTACGGTGTGATCACGGTCTCGACGCTCATCGGCCTTCTCATCAACTTCGTCGGCATTAACCCCATCCAAGCGCTGATTTGGACGGCCGTCTTGAATGGCCTCGTGACGCCGCCGATCATCGCCATCATGCTGGCCGTCGCCAACAACAAAAAAATCATGGGCAAATGGAAAAACGGCTGGCTCTCCAACCTGTTCTGCGGGCTGACGCTCGCCGTGACAGCCGTCTGCGGCGTGCTGCTGTTCGTCCTCAAATAAGGTGGCGCGACTCCCCGTCTTGTACTAAGCTTCCGCCATGGAACCGGAAGATCGCATCGTGGCTCCGGAGGCGCAATCGAGCGAGGTCGTGTTTGACGTTGCGTTGCGCCCAAAAACCTTGGCCGAATTCATTGGCCAACCGAAGCTCAAAGAAAACTTGTCGGTGTTCCTCGAAGCAGCCAAGCAGCGCAACGAACCGTGCGAGCACGTCTTGCTCTATGGCCCGCCGGGACTCGGCAAAACCACGCTCGCCAACGTAATCGCGCGCGAAATGGAGGCCAACATCAAGATCACCAGCGGCCCCGCGCTCGAACGCGTGGGTGACCTCGCCGCCATTTTGACCAATTTGGAAGACGGCGACGTCTTGTTCATCGACGAGATCCACCGCATGAACCGCAACATCGAAGAAGTCCTCTACCCGGCCATGGAAGACTTCGCGCTCGACCTCGTGATCGGCAAAGGCCCGACCGCACGCACGCTGCGCCTGGATTTGAAACGCTTCACGCTGGTCGGCGCGACCACCCGCATGAGCCTGCTCGCCGCTCCGCTCCGCGACCGCTTTGGCGGCGTCTACCACCTCGACTTCTACGGCGAGGAAGAGATGACGAGCATCTTAAAGCGCACGGCAGCCCTCTTGAATATCGCGCTCGAGGAAGAACCGGCGCGGCAGCTCGCCTCACGCGCGCGCCGCACGCCGCGCGTGGGCAACCGCTTGCTCAAGCGCGTGCGCGATTTCGCGCAGGTCAAAGGGAATGGTATCCTTGACCACGACACGGTCGGGAAAGCACTCGATGCCCTCGAAATCGACCCACGCGGGCTCGATGAGTCCGACCGCCGCACCTTGCGTACGCTTATTGAGAAATTCAACGGTGGCCCCGTCGGCCTCACGACCGTCGCCGCCGCCATGAACGAGGAAGTCGCGACCCTCGAAGACGTCATCGAACCGTTCCTCCTGCAAGAAGGCTTCCTGCAACGCACGCCCCGTGGCCGCATGGCGACCGACCTCGCCTACATTCATCTCGGACTCAAACCTCCACTCCGACAACAAAACAACCTCCTATGATCCCTTTGTCTTATTTCCTCATTGCCTGGTTCATCTTTCTGGGTATCTACGGCATCATGTCGTTGATCTCAATGTTGCAACTCGTGCGCCTTGGCCTGGCTGGGGCTGGGACATTCCTTTCGGCGACGTTTTTCATGGTCGTCATTGTCCTCGTCGTGCTCGGCACGGGGAGTTACTTCGTCGGCGTCGACTGGCACCAAGGCATGAACCTCTTTGGCTGGCTTAGCTCAAGTTCAGTTTCCCAACCTCTTGTCCCATAACCGCGGGACTCCAACAACATGCTCGACCTCCACCACCTCCCCGGCTCAGACCTGCAAGAAACCAAGGTCCAATATTACCGTCGCCATCCCATCACGCTATTCCCCGTCTTTTTCATCACAATCTTGGTCTTCGTCTTGCCTCCGGCGTCGTATTTCTTGCTCAATTTCCTGTTCGCCGGCATCTTTGCGACACAAACGAACCTCGCGCTTTTCTTGTTGGCGGCCAGCGCCTTTTTCCTTTCCGGTTGGCTCTTCATCTTCCAGATGTTCATCGAATATTGGCTCGACGTGTTTATCGTAACCGACAAGCGCATCCTCGACATTGACCAGAAAGGCTTGTTCGACCGTACGGTCTCAGAACTCCGCCTCTATCGCACGCAGGATGCCACCGCCCAAATCAAAGGCATCCTGCACACGCTCCTCGATTACGGCGACATCTTCGTGGAAACCGCCGGCGAACAAGAACGGTTCCATTTTGAAGACATCCCGCACCCCAACCAGATCGCCAAAGCCATCCTCGAGATGTCAGAAGTCGACCGCAAAGAACATCTGGACGAAGCCGTGGAAGATTTCGGGATGCCGGACAAGGGAGCTAATGGCGCCGCCGTGGCAGTGGCAAAGAAGACGGAGCCATAAAACGTATGGTCATCACGTCAACATCATTTTTGTTGTTGAACCTCGCATTGGCATTTTATTTGGTCGGCGCGATTTGGGCGCATGAAGTCGACATATTCAGGAACTGGCGCGTGCTTGATCCTGAAAATTTCCGCCGTGTTCAGGCTTTGCATTGGAAGAAATTGCCATTTTGGATTTTTATACCGTTGGGAGCCGCGCTGACCGGATCGATCATCCTCATATGGTATCATCCGCTGAATTCTCCCCTGTGGGCCATCTGGGGGAACCTCGCCAGTCAGATGCTTTCCTTGGTCCTGACAGCCCTATTCTGGGGCAGATGGCAAGCCAAGCTCAGCCATGATCCCAAGGGCGCAAAAAGCATTTATCTCCAAAAAATTCTGAAGACCCATTGGATGCGGACACTACTCATCAATGCCTACGCGTTCATTCTTCTGATCTGGGCAATTCAAGTAGTGAAAGTCATGAATTAAAACCGTCATTTACAATCGTTTGAAGATAGAAATTTAGATCGTTAACAAGATTGCAAAAACGTCTCCGGCATAGGAGACGTTTTTGATTCATCTTATTGGTACACCTGCTGCAACTGCGTTCCCGTGTAGAAGTAGTCGAGGATGTGTTGATAGGTCCAACCGTCAGCCGCGGCACCAAGGGCGCCCGTGGCACTCATGCCGACGCCATGGCCCCACAGCGTCTTGCCGGCATCCCAGGGGACAGGCACGGAGACGAGCCATGGTTCACCGCTACCGCCCCAGACTTCCGTCCATGAACGCGTACGGCCATCTGAACGCGAGTAATAGGGAGTAAGGGCAAGCGCATTGTTATAGGTGACGATCTGGCCGCGAGTGGCATCAACAGCTGACACCACGTTCGGGTCACGGATTTCGGCACCATAGCCGCGGTACACCTGGTCAAGCGAAGCGTCGACCGTAAAACTCGTCGCCGCATGCTTGGTCTCGCGCTGCACGTGGTACATGG
>JBAQQZ010000001.1:0-14806 GCA_049295615.1 Patescibacteria group bacterium | reverse complement strand
GTGTAGCATTAACCCTACAAAAAAACAGCCGTTTCGCGTAAGGTATGCACATGAAGGTTGTTGCCGTGATTCCCGCCTATAACGAGGCGACGCGGATTGAAAAGACTATTGCCGGCGTGAAGCCGCTGGTTGATGTCGTCGTCGTAGTCGATGATGGTTCGACGGACGACACGGCGGCGCGGGCGAAAGCCGCGGGCGCGGTGGTCGTCCGCCATGCATTGAACCGCGGGCAAGGCGCCGGATTGCGGACGGGGACGGAGGCCGCATTGCGTCTCGGCGCCGACATCGTCGTCCATGTGGACGCGGACGGCCAGCATGACCCGAGCTTCATCCCGGCGCTGGTCGTGCCGATCAAGGAGGGAAAGGCGGATATCGTATTCGGGTCGCGGTTTTTAGGCGAAGCGCCGCAAGGGATGCCGCTCATGCGACGTGGGTTGCTCACGGCTGCGCGGTTGTTCAATGCCCTTGTCATGGGCATCCCACGTAAAGTCACGGATCCGCAAAGCGGGATGCGAGCGTTGGATCGTGCTGCTGCTCAGTCGCTCGAATTCCGGCAAGACCGCATGGCGCATTGTTCGGAAATTTTGCGTCTTGCGACGCGTTCAAACCTGCGTTGGATGGAAGTCCCGATCCGTGTGCATTACACGGCGGACTCTCTCGCCAAAGGGCAGAAGTCGCTCGATGCGTTCAAGATCGCGTGGCAGTTATTCTTGGGAATTTTCGCGAATTAAAATTTATGCTCATCCAATTCGTCCTGATCATCATTTTAATCGCCGTGCTCGCCATGACCTGGCGGCGCGCGAAGCAGAACGTCATCTCGCGGCGCGAAGCATTCTTGTGGAGCGTGCTCTGGATCGGTGCCGGCGTCGTCATCATCCTGCCACAGACAACGACGGTCGTCGCGCATTTTTTTGGTGTCGGACGCGGCGTGGACTTCATCTTGTATGGTGCGGTGCTGTTGTTGTTCGTCCTGGTCTTCAAGATTTTCGTATCACTCGACGCGCTTGAACGCAAGTTGACCGACATCGTACGGCGCGAAGCGTTGAAAGACATGCCGGAGAAAAAAGACTGACATGCGCGTCGTGCATATTTCCTGCGTCGCCCCGCCTGAAACAGGTGGGATCGGCCAAGCCGCGTTGCTCGAAACGACCTCGCTCATCGAGCGAGGTATTGATGCGGCTCTTATTGCGCCGGCTTCGTCTGGCCTCGTGTCGGCGTCTTCGGTGCGACGGCTGCCTGTCACAGGGCGTTTTGGAAATGCCGCGTTTTTGCGTCGTGCGCCCTTGGCACGAGCCTTGAAAGATGCGGATATCGTGCACCTGCATTATCCCTTTTATGGAACAGCGGGTTTTGTTGCCGCGCTGCGCCGCCGAAACAAGATCAAGCGCCTCGTAGTGACGCTCCACATGGATGCGACTGCGCCAGGTTGGAAAGGGAGTATTTTCAATCTCCACCGCTTATTTTTACAGAAACGGATCCTCGAAGCCGCGGACGAGCTTATCGTGAGTTCGAAAGATTATGCCCAGCATTCGTCGTTCGCCTCGGTCGTCGCCGAACGCCCGCATGAGGTGCTTGAGCTGCCGTTCGGTGTCGATGAAGCACGTTTTTCTCCCGGTCCGAATGCGCGCGAACGGTTCGGGATCCCACGCGACGCCAAGGTCGTATTGTTTGTCGGCGGCATGGATGAGGCGCATGCGTTCAAGGGCGTGGATGTGTTGCTGCACGCAATGGTGAACGTACCAAATGCCTGGTGCGTCCTCGTTGGTGACGGCGAACTGCGTGATGGACATGAGAAGCTCGCGCAGGGTTTGGGCATTTCATCCCGTGCCAAGTTTCTTGGCCGAGTGGACGCTGCGGATTTGCCGGACGCGTATCGCATGGCTGACGTGCTGGCATTCCCGTCGATTTCCGGCGCGGAAGCGTTTGGGCTGGTTGCGCTTGAAGCGCAAGCCTGCGGCATTCCTGTCGTGGCGTCGCAATTGCCTGGCGTGCGTACCGTCGTCGAAGACGGTGTGACGGGCCTCCTCGTTCCGCCGACGGATGCGGAAGCGCTTGCAAGCGCGCTCCGGTCAATCTTGTCCGATGATGTACGGCGCGCACAAATGGGGGAGACCGCTCGCACGCGCGTCCTGCTCCGTTTTACGAACAAGGCGCATATGGATGGCCTTGTCGCGTTGTACCAAAAATTATGCGTATCGCCATCTTGACCAACGCCTTCCCGCCGGATGCGCGCGGCGGCGCGGGACGCATCGCTGGCGTGTATGCGGATTTGTTGAAGCAGCATGGCCATGAGATCCGTGTGTGGGGACCGAAGCCGAAATTCCGTGAGCTAGGAATGATGCGCGTCGGATCCCGATCGTTTTTTCACCTGTCCGATTTGTCGTCCGAACCAACGACGGTGCAGCAGGTCGTCGCATGGAAACCAGACGTCTTGCTGACGCATAACCTGACGGGATGCGGGTTTGGCACTCCGCGCGCCATCCGGTCGAAAGGAATCCGTTGGGTGCACGTGTTGCATGACGTACAGCTCATCGAACCAAGCGGCGTGATCATTGCGGAAGAATCGATGCCGCTCATGCATGCCGTCTGGCGACGGTTCTGGTCGTCGCTTCGCCACGCAGCGACAAAAGAACCGGATGCTGTCGCGTCGCCAACGAAGTGGTTGTTGGATTTTCACCAAAGTTTTGGATGGTTTAAAAAATGTGAAGCGACGGTCATTCCCAATCCGGTAGGGGTGCAATTTATTGCACCCGTTCCATCGGTCGGCATGCCGGAGGGCGTGATGAATCACGCCCCTACATCCAACGTCCTATTCGTCGGCCGCCTTGATTGGGACAAGGGGATTGATGTGTTAATTGATGCCTGGAAAAATGTCCACGATGTCGCATCAAAACTTGTCCTGATCGGTGACGGTTCGTGGAAAGAAAAAATATCGCAGCTTGGAGACGCATCGATTGAGTTGCGCGGCCAGCAGCTCGCCGAAGCCGTCGAGCAGGCGATGCGGGAAAGCGCTGTCGTGGCCGTGCCGTCGCGCGTCCTGGAAAACCAACCAACGGTCATCCTCGAAGCGGCGAGTGCGGATTGCCGGATCGTGGCGGCGGATGTCGGCGGTGTCAGTGAAACGCTCGGCAACGCAGGATGGATTATCCCGCCGGATGATGTCGCCGCGTTGTCGTCAGCGCTGCATGAGGCGTTGACGAAGCAAGTGACCGATGAAGAGCGTCGTGTGCGGCAAGATCTCGTGGCGCGCCACGACCCTCAATTGGCGGTTGCCGCTTTAACCGGTTTGCTGGCATCAAACTTGAAGACGTAGTCAACGTTGCCGAGCCCTTGTGTCGTATCGCCGAACGTCCATTGTTGTTCGGAGATTGCGCTGAGTTCCTGTTCGAGGTTGGCGGCGTTCCACCAATAATCATTTACGACTACATAGACGAGGTCCGTGCCGCCGAGTTTTGAGGCATCGACGACGGTGTCGAGCGACGGTTGTTGGTAGGTCATCTGCAAGAATTCGTCATACAGCGGCCCGCCTGTCGGGATCGGGTAGAAGAAGACGTCGCCGTTGTAGCGCTTGAAACCGAGTTGCGACACGGCTTCGGCGGAGATGCTTTGGTCGGCGAGCACGGTGTACGGTTGGCTGCCTGCGTCGCGGTCAATGGCTTTGACGGCGGCGATGTCCGATTGCCCGACGCTCCAGCCGTGGCCGGTCACGAGCGCATCGTTGCGCGGCAAGGCGTTGAACGATTGGGCAGCGGCGAGGGCAAGGCAGCTCGCCAAGAACGTCGCCGACAAGAGCGGCGAAATTTTTCCGATGCGCCCAAGCGCGCGTTCGAGGAATGGCATGGCCGCAGGCACGAGGCAGAACAGCGCGAGCAAGTTGAGGCGGTCGGCGTAATTGCCGCGCTCGTAATCGATCAGGAACGCGAAATCTCCAGCCGTCTTGAGGATGGCTGCGGCGATGAAGAGCAGTATGGCGGCGCCAAGAAGCAATGCCGTCATCTGGCGATGTTCGTCATCGCGATTGAAAAGTGATGCGAACGCGGCGGCCAAAAGAAGAAGCGGCAGCGCTTGCGAGGCGAGCGACGCCCATGCCGGCCACACCACGAACCGGTTTCCGATCCACGGTGAAAGGTTCGTGAAGAGGTTGCCCCATGGTTGCCAGGTGAAGATGCTCGAGAGGTTCCAGTTGATCGGCGTCGTGCCATGCAAGCTCAAGATGTAAAAAGCGATCGGGACCGCGACCGCGGATGCGAGGATAAAAAGCCATGCGCCAGAAGTTTCTGCATGCCTAAACCAGTCGTATTTTTTTTGTGGACGTTGTCCGATTATGAGTGCCATCACGATCAAAATGATCGGCAGCCCGGCAAGCGGATGGATGGCGACAGCCCAAGCTGCGATAAAAAGCGGTGCAAGAGGATGGATGCTTTCATCTTTCAAACCACGGCAGAGCAGCAATGCTGCGAAGCCTAGGAGATAGGCGAAGGATTGCGGCGTCGTCGCGATGAATGGTGCAAGCGGCACGAGAAATAAGAGAAAGACGCTCCAGGGTTGTTCGTCTTTGTCTGACACAAGAAACAGGGCGAGCGGCAAGAGAAGCGCTGTTGCGGCTGGTACGAGCCAGCGGTCGACCTGGTCGATGGGGAGTCCGGCGATGCGCGAGATCCAGGTCGTAAAAACGTACTGGCCGATATAATAGAACGGTTTTGGCGTGAGCGTCCCGGTCGCCAAGATGATTTTTTCTGTCGCGACATGCAGGAAGCCGTCAAAGCCGTAGCCGAGCGAGTAGAGGAGCGGCGTGATCGATGTCGTCGCGAACAGCGCGAGCGCAGCTTGGGTCGCGGCGAGCCAGCGCGACTTCGCCAAGCGTACGCTGACGAAGACGGACAACCATCCCAAGACCAACGCGGGGATGATGCCGGGCGGCAAGATCGTCCAGGGCGTGAGGATGGCCTCCATCGTCGCGCGTCGTGAAGCGACGATGACCACGAAGGCGCAGGCGATCAACGAGATGGCGAGGCTCGCAACGCCGTAGGCGATGTTCTTCGCGTCTGGCTTTTTCTTGTCCGAATCTTCCGTAGTTTCTTTTTCATGCACGACCACATAGACGACGAGCGACACGGCCATTGCGATGGCGGCGCACCACAAGTCCGAAGTGTCGCCGAGTTTGCTGTTGGCGTAGAACCATGCCGTCTGCGCGACAGATTGGATCGCAAAAAAAGGCACGAGCGCCGCAAGCGTCGCGACGACGGGGTCGATTTTTGGGAACAAGCGCTTGCCGAGGAGGTAGACGTGGAACAGGATGGCGAACAACCCTAAGAAGTCGACGACGAGGCCGATGCTCCGTTTGAAGAAGCTCGCACCCAGGAATAATGCCAGCAAGACCAAGCCGGCGAGGGTGTCCTTGAATTTATCGCCCATAACGGGAATCATGGTAGCATCCGCCTATGTTGATGACGAACGAGAACGTCAGGCTGTATGCGCATGACCGGTTTTTGGAGCGTACGCTGTTAAAGTTGATCCCGCGCGACATCCGGCCTAACCACCTTACGATCCTGCGCGTGTTGCTTACGCCGCTTGTTCTGTATTATGTCTGGCTCGAACGCTGGCCAGTCGCCGTCCCGTTGTTCTTGTTTGCCGCGCTGACGGACGTGTTGGACGGTGCGCTTGCTCGTACCCGCAAACAGATCACCATGTGGGGAACGGTCGCGGACCCGATCGCCGACAAGTTGTTCATTGGCTCAGTCGTGGTGTTGTTCGTGGCCAAGGAGATCAACGTGATTTTTGCCGGGATTATCGTGATGATCGAGCTCATGATCATCTTGACGGCCGTCATTCGCCAACGCAAAGGCCGTGAATATTACAGCGCCAACTGGTACGGCAAGCTCAAGATGTTGTTCCAATGCATTGGCGTGAGTGCGCTGCTCATCGCGCGTTGGTCCGGGTTGGAATTGTTCGTGCCGTTTTCGATCGGTACGTTATCCGTCGCGATTGCGTTCGCCGTGGTGTCGCTCTATACCTACGGGTTGTGAGGCCTTTTCAGTTGCAGCTTTCCATGGCAAGGATACACTCACTCCCATGATGAACAGACTCCGTCAGGCCGTGCCCGCCTCGTGGCTTGGTGCCTACCATCTTGTCTTGTCGTACCTGGCAGCCGCCTGGTATGGATTTCCATCTGAAAAACTCGTTATCGTCGGCGTGACGGGGACGAATGGCAAGACAACGACGGCGTATTTCACTGCAAAAGCGCTCGAAGCCGCAGGTGACCAGACGGGTTGCACGACGACGGCGTTATTCAAGGTCGGTACCAAAGAATGGTTGAACGATACCAAGATGACGATGCTTGGTCGTTTCCAGCTCCAAAAACTTTTGCGCGACATGGTCAAGGCGGGTTGCCGTTATGCCGTCATTGAAACCTCGTCGCAAGGCATTGCGCAGCACCGCCATCGCGCGATCAACTACGATGTCGCGATCTTCACCAACCTGACGCCGGAGCATGTCGAAGCGCATGGGTCATTCGAAAAATATAAGGACGCGAAGGTCGAATTATTCCGGCACATGGCCAAGAGTAAGCGGAAAATTTTTGGCGGGAAGACAGTCCCAAAGATCGCGGTCGTCAATCTCGCGAGTGAGCATGCCAAAGATTTTGCTGTCGCAGGATTGGATAAGGTTGTCTGGTACGGAATCGGCGCAGGGGACATGTCGGCAAAAGATTTGGAGGACAAAGGTTGGTCGACGTCGTTCACGGTCGATGGGCACCGCACGACCGTCAACATGCCGGGTGAGGTGAATGTCGAGAATGCGCTGGCAGCCATCGCGACGGCGACATCGCTGGGGTTATCGCTTGAAGCGGTGTTGCAGAAGATTGATTCGGTAAGCGGCGTGCCCGGACGGTTTGAGCGCATCAACGAAGGCCAGCCATACACCGTGATCGTTGACTACGCCGTCGAACCCGCGGCGATGGAAAAATTATATGCGGCGATCGACAAGCTCCCGCATGCCCGCGTGATCCATGTCCTCGGTTCGTGCGGCGGCGGACGCGACGTAGCGCGCCGCCCGATCCTCGGCAAGATGGCGGCCGAACATGCGGACGAAGTGATCGTGACGAACGAGGACCCGTATGACGATGACCCGCAACAGATCGTTGACCATGTGGCGCAAGGTGCGAAAGACGCAGGGATCTCGCCCGACGCCCTGAAAGAAGTCCTCGACCGCAAAGAAGCGATTTTTGCGGCGATGAAAGACGCTAAACCGGGCGACCTCGTCTTACTGACGGGCAAAGGATGCGAGCAGGCGATCGTCGGGCCAAGCCGATCCAAGACGCCGTGGGATGAACGGGAAGTTGCGAGGGAGGCGATCAAAGCCACGCGGAGCGCAATGTCATAGTTCCGGCCTACTAGCCTGCGAGGCGACCAGCCTGTAATCTACCCGCCATGTTCCACATTGAGGATGTCCTGCAGCTCAAGGACGACGAGCGGGTCAAGGGCATGGTCCGGCGGCATGTCGCCACCATCCTGCCGTCCTTGGCGCTCGCCATGTTCCTGATCGTCTTGCCGTTCTTTTTGCTGTTCCCGCTGTTTTCTTGGGGCGCCATCGGCATCATCCTGTTTTTTGCGGCCGTGGTTTTTGGGATCGCACTCGCGATGCGCACGATGGTCTTATGGGATGCAGACGTGCTGATCGTCACCACCCTCCGGCTGGTCGAAGTTGACCAGAAAGGGTTGCTGACACGCAGCGTGTCTGAAGCGGCACTCAAGAATATCCAAGACGTCTCGTGGATCCGCAAAGGCATGGCGGAGACGTTGTTCCGCATGGGCACCGTCAAGATCGCGACGGCCAGCGCGTCGACGGCTATCATCGCCAAGCGCATCCCGCGCCCGCAAGACGTGAGTGAGTTGATTAACGAGCTGCGCCAACCTGGCGTTGTCCGCACGAACCCAACCCCTGTCCCAGAAGTCCTGGCCGAGCATCCCGCAAACCGCCGCGAAACATTGAAGAGCATCCAAGCGATGCTTGAGTCATATCCAGATGAGGAGCTGTCACGCGTCGAGACGATCTTAAAAGCCCGTGCGAGGAGCGACGCGGCAGATGCGTTTGCGGCCGAAGACGGCAAACATCCCGCGTGATATGCTGACCCGTACGCCGATGAAAAAGGCACCATCCAGCGCGTCATCGTCGCGTTGGCCTGCGTTCCTGCGCTGGCCGGCGTTCTTGATTGCCAATATCGCGATCTTGCTCCTGGTGGGTGTTTCAACGCTGCGCGAGACCTATCGCGGTTGGACGGTTGACCGTGAGATCCAAGCGCTGCAAAGCCAGGCGGACACGCTCCAAGGCCAAAAGACGCAGCTCATGCAGTTGAGCGATTCATTGGCCAACCCCGACCAAGTCGCGCTCGATACGCGGAAGCAGCTTGGCTGGCAGAAGCCGGGCGAACAAGTCGTCGTATTGACGGGCTATGACGTGAGTAGTACATGGACTGATGACAGCGGCGCGTTGGCGGCATTGCCGTCAGAACCGCTGCCACTCAGCAATCCGCAGCGTTGGTGGCAGTATTTCTTCACTCATTAAAATTAACACGAAGTTTTTTCCATTTCGTATGACGCAACCAATGACTTTTCAACGCAAAGTCGTGATCGGGATTTGTATCGGGATCGTTGTCTTGGCCTTGGCAGGTGCCGGGACGGCGGTGGCCTATGACGTGTACACGAAGCGCGGCGAGGATCCGGTGGCCCGCGCTTTTGCGCCGTACTTGCCGGTGGCGCACGTCGGTTCGCGCACGATCAGCGATGCGCAGTTCCTCGATGCCCGCGACACGATTGCCGTGTACCTCAAATCACAAGCCGCGATTGATGCCGGATTGGCCGGGCCGCTCACGCCGGATGTCGAGAAAAGCGCGCTTGACCGTTTGGTCCGCGAAGCGATCGACGACGAGCTGGCGAGCCAGCGTAACGTCTCCGTGTCTGACGAAGACACGCGGGCCGCATTCGCCGAACTCACGGCTTCGACGAGCTCCAGCATCCCGGATGTCGCGACCTACCTCAAGCAGACATTCAACTGGAATGAACAGCAGTTCCGTGACAACGTGATCAAGCCGTCGTTGCTTGAACAAAAGTTGGCAGATACGTTCGTGTCTGGTTCGTCCACCACGAGCACGCCGCAAGCGGACCCGGCGACTTTGTTCGATGCATATGTGGCACAACGCCTGGCACAGCCTGACGTCAAGGAGTACCTCAAGTTCCCGGGCGTGACTGATACGTCGGACACGATGCAAGCCCCGGATGACGGTTCGGCTTCATCGGATGGGAGCGTGGTGCCTGATGATGGTTCCGGGACGGATGGGACCGTCAACATCCCGGATACGGGCACATCAACGTCACCGTAAAAAAAATCCAGAAACAAAACACCCCGGCGTACCGGGGTGTTTTTGTCTGGAGCCAGCTCCGGGATTTGAACCCGGGACCTCTGCTTTACGAAAGCATTGCTCTACCAACTGAGCTAAGCTGGCCTGGAGCGGGTAGGGGGAATCGAACCCCCGTCCTAGGCTTGGGAAGCCCATATAATAACCATTATACGATACCCGCTTGGGTGCCTGGCCTTATAAAATAATCGCGATCTGCTCGGTCTTCGCCCGGAAAAATCCTCGTCGTACTTACAGTACGCCTGCGGTTTTTCCGTGCTCCAGCCCTTCGCATCTCATCGATTTTCTAAGGCCTCGGGCTTCTTGCCTATTTCGCTGTCCTTTCCGCTGTCCTTTGTGACAATGTCCTGAATGTGACGGGAGACTACCAAATCGTGACGAACGCCGCAAGGGGATAACGGGGTGGTGACCTTCGCGCATTGGTGCGGATTTGGTACGATGGGTCGACTATGGATAGACGATCAATTCTTCGCATTGTTTCCATCAATCTGTTCGCGGTTGCGGCGGCCTGCCTGCCGATGGCCGTGCATGCTGATACTATCACGCGGACGCTCCATTTGGATGATGGTTTCATCGGCCATCCGGTCAGCATGAATTTGTTTGGTGGGGAGTTCCGCTTGTCATGGGGAACGGGCGCCTTAGCCTCTCCGGGTGACCTCACGATCAGCATGGCGAGTGGCACCGTCAGCATCCTGTCCGCGTCTGCCGGGATGTTCGTGAAGCCTGTGTCGGCGAGTTTTCCTCAAGCCACTTCGAGTGACGCGATTTGGACGCAGAGCAGCGTGCAAGAGCTCGTGGCCTCGGGCACCTGGCAATCCGTGACGTCGACCAGCGCCAAAGGTTGGACATCCGGCGCCGTTTTGGTGTCTCCTCAAGCGACGGTCCAAGTCGCATCCGTGCAGCAAGGCATGGGTGCGGGCAGTGCGTCGTGGTATAGCTACAAGCATTGCAATTGCGCTGCTTCGCCGGATTTCCCTAAAGGCACCAAGCTGCTCGTCAGCCGGACGGATGACGCGACGAAATCAGTGGTCGTAACCGTAAACGATTTTGGACCGGACCGGCGCCTTTTCCCGGACCGCGTGATCGACCTCGATAAAGTCGCGTTCGCCGCCATCGGCAACACGCGCGCAGGATTGCTGCAGGTCACGGTAAAACCTTTGTCGCCGAAAGACCCGTTAGTGGCAACCAAAGCCGTCGCGCCAACCAAACCCAAAACCTCCAACACCTCGTCATGAGCATGATCGAGCTCTCGGGCGTCTCCAAGACGTTCCCGCCGGACGTGCATAGCTTGCGCGACGTGTCGCTGCATATCGAACCGGGCGAGTTCGTGTCGATCGTCGGGCAGAGCGGCGCGGGCAAGACGACGCTTGCCAAGATGCTGATCGCCGAGGAGCGCCCGACGCGCGGCAACATCGTGATCGGCGGTTGGGACATCACGCGCATCCCGGCCCGCGACGTGCCGTATTTGCGCCGCCAGATCGGCGTGGTGTTCCAGGATTTCAAGTTGCTTCCCAAGAAGACGGTGTTCGAGAACGTGGCGTTTGCGCTGGAAGTCGCCGGCTTGCCGAGCGCGCGCATCCGCGAGGTCGTGCCGCAAGTCTTGAAGATCGTCGGGCTGGAAGAGAAGATGGGGCGTTTCCCCAAACAACTTTCCGGCGGCGAGCAACAACGTGTTGTCATCGCGCGCTCGCTTGTCCACCGTCCCAAGATCCTCGTCGCGGATGAACCCACGGGCAACCTCGATACCATCAATACGCGCGAGATCATCGACCTGCTCCTTAAGATCAATGAGTTCGGCACGACCGTCGTGCTCGTGACGCACAACCGCGAAGTCGTGAATGCCTTGCGCCGCCGCGTGATCACGCTGGCGGACGGCAAGGTCATGACTGACCACGTGGAAGGCAAATATCTGCTCCCAACCTAATGTCGCTCTTCACCACTCCCGGCCGCATCACCGTCGCCGCCTGGAAACACTTCATCCGCAACATCTGGCTCGCACTCACGACCGTGTTCGTGCTGGTATTGGCGATCTTGTCCGTTAACGTGCTGGTCGGCGTGAATGCATTGCTCACGAATGCCACGCAGATCTTGCAGAACAAAGTTGACATCGCCGTTTATTTTAAGGAGGGCACATCGCAAGACGTATTGAACGACGCCAAGTTTTTCATGGACTCCTTGCCGCAAGTGCAATCTGCGGAACTGCTGACGGCCGACCAGGCGTTGCAAGATTTTAAGGCACGGCACGCCGAAGACCCGAAGATCATTGACGCATTGAATGAACTTGACCAGAACCCGCTGGGCGGCACGCTTGTCATCAAGGCGCACAACACGTCTGACTATTCGTTCTTGCTGCAAGCGCTCCAGAACCCACAATTCAGTTCCGCGATCGATTCAAAGGATTTTGACGACCATTCAGACGTCATTACGCGCGTGCAGCAATTGAGCCAGTCCGTCCGGTTGTTCGGGTATGGGCTGGTGTTGATCTTCGCGATTTTTTCGGTGCTGATCGTCTTCAATACGATCCGCGTGGCGATCTATACGCAGCGCGAGGAGATCGGCGTGATGCGGCTGGTCGGTGCGTCAAGCGCCTATGTGCGCTTCCCGTTCGTCCTGGAAGGGATTTTTCTGGCGCTGTTTGCGCTGATCATTTCCGGTTTCATCGTGTTCGGCGCCGCTGCCTATCTCGACCCACGTTTAGCGACGGTGTTTGATGGTGCAAGCCCTGGACTCGTCGCATATTTCACATCGAACGTCTTGATGCTTGCAGCGGTCGAAGGCGGCGGATTGGCGATCTTGGTTGGGTTGTCGTCGTGGGCAGCGGCGGGGAAATATCTGAAGAAGTGATATGCATAATGTCTCCATCTTGTTTGACGATGCTGGGCATGTCCTTAGCGAATTGAGCACTTGGAATGGCGGGTTTTCCGCCGCGACACTCACGGTTTTTGGCGAGACCGTGCTTGGCCATCATCTGAAAGAATGGCAAACGCAGGGCATCCCGACCATGCAGGAAGCGATATCGAATGACCGCCGCGCGACAACGTATCGCTTGTTTGAAGACCATGTGAAGATGCGCGATGCGCTGTTCCTCTTGTCGCTGGGACAATGGATGCGGAACCGCGGGATGCGGATCCTGACGTTACCCGGAGGCGGAGTCCATGCGTGGGAAAAGATGTCCGTCCTTCCGTTGTCGGAGATGGAACGGTTCCATATGCTGTATGCATTTTGTGGTTTGCCCAAGGCAGACGCAATAGATTGGATGAAAGCGATAGATGACGCAGCACATGCCGTCTCCCGCGCGTCATAACGGATATGAAATTTGAGTCGGCGCCGAACATCCCAAGCTCCCGCAAGACGCACAAACGAGAGCGTCCCGTTCTGGTCGAGCGGAACGAACGCAAAGAGCAGGAACGCAGCGCACTGTGCGCATCGCTCATGAAGTCCGCGAAAAAGACGGCGACGCTCGCCGCGTTCATCGGTGGGGTGAATGGCATCGCCGGATGCGCCACGTTTGAAGGATCACGTCGCGCGAGTGAAATCCCATCCGCGGATCCTGGTTTTCCCGCAGTCCAGCAGATGTTGGATGAGCTTGATGAAAAGACGCCGACTTCCGTCGAATTCTTGGCGTACCAAGGCAGGCGACGCGAAGCGCTACAGCGACCCGAACAGGAAACGATGGGCAAGACGGAATTCAACGGGTTCGAGTCAATCGGTGTCGATTCCAAACTTTTCCAGCAGTTCGCAGAAACGGCTATGCCGAAAAAATGGTTGCGGAAGGGTGACGTATCCTCCGTCCGCATGGAACCGAAGTTCATCCCGATGCCGTACCCTGGGTTTGAGAACAAGCCCGAGTTCGGCCACTGCAAAGTGAATTCTGACGGGTCACCGTCTGAGATCGTCATCACCAGCGAACGGTTCAAGGGAAAGGACATCGAGGGAGATACAGACTATCTCTTCGAAGATGTGCTATTCCATGAATTTGCACATGCGAATGATTGGAAGTCTTCACCGGACCTGACGCCGAAAGAAGCACTTGAGCTTCGATATCTTATCCTGCATGCCGTGGAGTCGACGGGAAGGCCGAAGTTTGCTTATCCGGAAAGCATCCATGCCCCATCACCGAACAAAGCCGAGGTCGAGGATCGCATGAACGAATACTTTGCTGAATTGGTGGCTGATGCGTTGTCTTTCCGGAAGGATAGCACCGGGAAACCGCCAACATGGGAAACGTGGGAATCAAACTTTGCCGAACAATTACGGGTCGAGCTCCGGGCAGATGCGGAGCAATCTGTGCAAAACGCGCATATCATGCGGTGGTATTTTTCTCACGTGGAAACGGGGTTTAAGCCGTGGGAGGCCGCAACCAAGGCGGATGCGCTTTCCGGGCCGCTGGTCAGCAAGCTCCGGCTATCAGGGCTTGAGAAAGCGATGCAAAAGATTTCAGACCCTTCGCTCAAACAGGCGCTCGTCCAACTCTTGAAACAACCGAAAGAGTCATTCACTGCCGAAGACCTGGCGCTGCTGCGCGAAGTCGAAATGAACCCAAACCCGGTGGCGAAGCCCGGCTTGGAAGGTCTCTCCCATGTCTCGGAGAAAGCCTATGGGTCTCTGCATGATGTCCAGGAGATGCCGTTGCTCATGGAATGGACATCGAGCATCCGTAACGCCATGAAAGTCCGCCACGCCGCATGGACGGGGGAACGTGTCAGCCGGAACGGCCAAAGCATACTCGATCAGCTTGCGGAATTCAGTAAGATTTGGCATCAGATGCCGTCCGCGCGGCAAGAAGCATTGCGTCCGCAGTTGTTGGCGTATGCGCAAGCTGTCATGGAAATTCGTGCGCCTGCTGCAAGACTGCGGACTAAAAAATAGCATGCGCCGCCCAACTATTGTCGTCGTGGCCTGTCTCGCCCTCCTCGGCGCCGGTTGCGGCAGCCCGTTCACCGTCACGCCGGTCGTCACGCCGACGCCGTATTCGCCGATGTCGCTTTCTAGCACAGCGTTCCAAGATGGGGGATTCATCCCGGTGGAATACACCTGTGACGGCAAAGGCATTTCGCCGCCGCTGACTATTTCTGACGCACCGGCCGGCATCAAGAGTTTTGTGTTGACGCTGGAAGACCCGGACGCGCCGGGCGGCACGTTTGATCATTGGGTGCTGTTCAACATCCCGTCTGGCACGACGACGCTCGCCGAAGGGGATGCGACGGGGACGGCTGGCACGAATGGTGCGGGGAAGGTCGGGTATGTTGCGCTGTGCCCGCCTAGTGGCACGCATCACTATGTCTTCACGTTGTATGCACTCGACACGACGCTACGGCTCACATCGAACGCAAAGAAAGCTGATGTCTTGGGCGCACTGAAGCCGGAGATCGTGTTTGAGGCGCAACTGACAGG